>NZ_JBJZOU010000025.1:0-16255 GCF_057808395.1 Serratia sp. TSO36
GGTTTGCCGCTGGCTGCCAAGCCCGGCAAGGTAATGCCGGACGGCACTGAGTTTGTCTTGCAGCGAAAACTTCATAGAACTGCACCTCCAAATGTCAGATGTGTCCAACATTTGGGGTGCAGTTCACGCTGCGCCCTTAAAGAGGAAATCAGTCGGCGTCGTAGCCTAGGTTAGGCGCCAGCCAGCGTTCGACCTCGCTCACGCTCATCCCTTTACGCGCCGCGTAGTCTTCCACCTGATCGCGCTGGATCTGCGCCACCGCGAAGTACTTGCTTTCAGGATGGCTGAAGTACCAGCCGGACACCGCCGCCCCCGGCCACATGGCGAAGGACTCCGTCAGCTCCATGCCGGTGTGGCGGTTGACGTCCAGCAGCTGCCAGATGGTCGCTTTTTCGGTGTGTTCCGGGCAGGCCGGGTAGCCCGGCGCCGGCCGGATGCCCTGATAGTTTTCGCGGATCAGCTCTTCGTTGCTCAGGCTCTCGTCGGCGGCATAGCCCCAGTGCAGCTTGCGCACCTGCTCATGCAGGTATTCGGCGAAGGCCTCCGCCAGGCGATCCGCCAGCGCCTTGACCATGATTTTGTTGTAATCGTCGTGCTGCGCGTCGTACGCCGCCGCCAGCGCGTCCTCCTCCAGCCCGCCGGTCACCGCGAAGGCGCCGAAGTAGTCGGCCTTGCCGCTGCTTTTCGGCGCCACAAAGTCCGCCAGGCAGTAGTTCGGGAAGTCGGTTTTTTCCGTCTGCTGGCGCAGATGGCGGCTCACCGCCAGCACCTCGTCACGCCGTTCGTCGCGGTACACCTCCACGTCATCGCCGACGCGGTTGGCCGGGAACAGACCGTAAACGCCGCGCGGGTTGAGGCTGCGCTCGGCGGCCAGCCGATCCAGCATCTGATTGGCGTCGTGGAACAGGCGTTTGGCCTCTTCCCCCACCACCTCGTCTTCCAGGATGCGCGGGTATTTGCCCGCCAGCGACCAGGTCATGAAGAATGGCGTCCAGTCGATGTAGTGGCGCAGCGTCTCGATGCCGGCCGCCACCGGGAACACGCCGAGCTGCCGCGGCACAGGCGGCTGATAATCGGCCCAGTCCAGCGCCATGGCGTTGGCGCGCGCCTTCTGCAAATCGACCGGCGGCGTGCGCGGCTTTTTGCGCGCATGCTGAATGCGCACCGTTTCATACTCTTTGCGGGTGCGCGCCACAAACTCGTCGCGCTGGGTGGCGGACAGCAGCGCCGACACCACGCCCACGGTGCGCGAGGCGTTTTGCACGTAGGTGGTCGGGCCGCTGTAGTTCTGCTCGATTTTCACCGCGGTGTGCGCCTTGGAGGTGGTGGCGCCGCCGATCAGCAGCGGCAGCGTAAAGCCCTGGCGCTCCATCTCTTTGGCCACGTTGACCATCTCGTCCAGCGATGGCGTGATCAGGCCCGACAGGCCGATGATATCCACGTTCTCCTCGCGCGCGGTGCGCAGGATTTTCTCCGTCGGCACCATCACGCCCAGATCGACGATTTCATAGTTGTTGCACTGCAGTACCACGCCGACGATGTTCTTGCCGATGTCGTGCACGTCGCCCTTCACCGTCGCCAACAGGATTTTGCCCGCGGAGGTGCCCTGCTGCTTGCTGGCCTCGATGTAGGGTTCCAGGTAGGCCACCGCCTGCTTCATCACGCGGGCGGATTTCACCACCTGCGGCAGGAACATCTTGCCCTCGCCGAACAGATCGCCGACCACGTTCATCCCCGCCATCAGCGGCCCTTCGATCACTTCGATCGGGCGTTCGGCCTGCTGCCGCGCTTCTTCGGTGTCCAGCTCGATAAATTCGGTGATGCCCTTCACCAGCGAATACTCCAGCCGTTTCTCCACCGGCCAGCCGCGCCACTCCGCCTGCTGCACCGCCACGTCATTATCTTTGCTGCCACGGTACTTTTCCGCCAGCTCCAGCAGGCGTTCGGTGCCGTCCTCGCGACGGTTGAGGATCACGTCCTCCACCGCGTCGCGCAGCTCGGCGCTTAAATCGTCATAAATCGCCAGTTGCCCGGCGTTGACGATGCCCATGTCCATGCCGTTGCGAATGGCGTGATACAGGAACACCGCATGGATCGCTTCACGCACCGGATCGTTGCCGCGGAACGAGAACGACACGTTGGACACGCCGCCGGAGATCATCGCGTGCGGCAGGTGGGTTTTGATGTCGGCACAGGCTTCGATAAAGTCGACGGCGTAGTTGTTGTGCTCTTCGATACCGGTAGCGACGGCGAAAATGTTCGGGTCGAAAATGATGTCTTCCGGCGGGAAGCCGACGCGCTCGGTCAGAATGTTATAGGCGCGGCGGCAGATCTCGAACTTGCGCTCGCGGGTGTCCGCCTGCCCCACTTCGTCGAACGCCATCACCACCACCGCGGCGCCATAACGGCGCACCAGTTTGGCGTGATGGATAAAGGCCTCTTCGCCCTCCTTCATCGAGATCGAGTTGACGATGCCCTTGCCCTGGATGCATTTCAGGCCTTTTTCGATTACCGACCACTTGGAGGAGTCGATCATGATCGGCACCCGGGCGATATCCGGCTCGCCGGCGATCAGATTGAGGAAGCGCACCATCGCCGCTTCGGCGTCGAGCATCCCCTCGTCCATGTTGATGTCGATGATCTGCGCGCCGCTCTCGACCTGCTGGCGCGCCACGTCGAGCGCCTCATTGTATTTCTCTTCTTTGATCAGCCGTTTGAATCGCGCCGAACCGGTGACGTTGGTGCGCTCGCCGACGTTGACGAACAGGGTGTTGGCATCGATGGTCAGCGGCTCCAGGCCCGCCAGGCGGCAGGCGACCGGGATCTCCGGCAGCCGGCGCGGCGGCACGCCCTCTACTGCGTTGGCCATCGCGGCGATATGTTCCGGCGTGGTGCCGCAGCAGCCGCCGATGATATTGAGGAAGCCGGCCTGCGCCCACTCCCCGACCTGGCGCGCCATCTCGGCCGCATCCAGATCGTACTCGCCGAAGGCGTTCGGCAAACCGGCGTTCGGGTGCGCGGTGACGTAGGTCTCCGAGATGCGCGCCAGCTCGGCGACGTACTGACGCAGTTCATCCGGGCCCAGGGCGCAGTTCAGGCCGAAGGTCAGCGGCTTGACGTGGCGCAGCGAATTGTAAAACGCCTCGGTGGTCTGGCCGGACAAAGTGCGGCCGGAAGCGTCGGTGATGGTGCCGGAAATCATGATCGGCAGTTCCACCCCCAGCGCTTCGAATTCGGTTTCCACCGCAAAGGCGGCGGCCTTGGCATTCAGGGTGTCGAAGATGGTTTCGATCATGATCAGATCGACGCCGCCCTCCACCAGCGCACGGGTCGATTCACGGTAAGCCGTCACCAGCTCGTCGAACGAGATGTTGCGGAACGCCGGATCGTTGACGTTCGGCGAGATGGACGCGGTGCGGTTGGTCGGCCCCAGCACCCCGGCGACGTAGCGCGGTTTTTCCGGCGTGCGCGCCGTCCATTCGTCGGCGCAGGTGCGCGCCAGGCAGGCGGCCTGATAGTTAATCTCGGCGGACAGCGACTCCATGTGGTAGTCGGCCATGGCGATGGAGGTGGCGTTGAAGGTATTGGTTTCAAGGATATCGGCGCCCGCCTCGAGATAGGCGTAATGAATGGCGGCGATCACTTCCGGCTTGGTCAGCACCAGCAGATCGTTATTGCCTTTCAGATCGCTGCGCCAGTCGGCGAAACGCTCACCGCGGAAATCGCGCTCATCCAGACGATAGCTCTGGATCATGGTGCCCATGCCGCCGTCCAACACCAAAATGCGCTGCGCTAACTGGCGGCGCAGTTGTTCTACTCGATTCGTCACTGTAACCCCTTCCATTGCCATCCAGCCCATTGCTCAACTGCCGCAAAAACCAACGAGTCATCCTAGCACAGCTTGTAGGGACAAAGGGGCAGACGACAATTGAGAGTTTTTCAGGTTGTGCGCCAACACCTCCGATGAGCTGACGGCGACTTGCAATTCATCGACAAAAAACGAAAATGAATTCCATCATACGGAAAAAGGAATCTCACCCATGGCCACCCCTGCTCCCGCCAAACGCGGCAAGAAGCCCCGCGCAGCAGCCCCGGCCGCCAGTGCGGCGACCGGTCAGGTACAATCATTGACCCGTGGCCTGAAGCTGTTGGAGTACATTTCGGAAGCCCAGGGCAACGTGGCGCTGACCGATCTGGCCCAGCAGGCCGGCCTGCCGAACTCCACCACTCACCGCCTGCTCACCACCATGCAGCAGCAGGGATTCGTGCGCCAGGTCGGCGATCTCGGCCTGTGGACCATCGGCTCGCACGCCTTTGTGGTCGGCAGCAGCTTCCTGCAAAGCCGCAACCTGCTGGCGATGGTGCACCCGACGCTGCGCCGCCTGATGGAAGAGTCCGGCGAAACCGTCAACCTGGCGGTGCTGGATACCAGCGAGTACCAGGCGATCATCATCGATCAGGTGCAGTGTACGGCGCTGATGCGCATGTCGGCGCCGATCGGCGGCAAACTGCCGATGCACGCCTCCGGCGCCGGCAAGGCGTTCCTCGCCACCCTGCCGGACGATCAGGTGACCAAACTGCTGCACAAGAAAGGCATGCACACCTACACGCCGCACACCCTGACGCCGCACAACCTGAAAGAGGGGCTGGCGCAGATCCGCAAACAGGGCTTCTCCTTTGACGACGAAGAACACGCGCTCGGCCTGCGCTGCGTGGCAGCCTGCATCTTCGACGAGCACCGCGAAGCCTTCGCCGCCATCTCCATCTCCGGCCCGGTGTCGCGCATCACCGACGATCGCGTGATCGAGCTGGGGGCGCTGGTGATCCACGCGGCGAAAGAGATCAGCCTGGCCTACGGCGGCGTGCGCTGATCCCACCCCTCCGAGGGGCGCCCCTGCGCGCCCTCTCTCCTGATTCCTTGCTCTGTTGTCAGCATGTAACAGGCTGTCGGCATCCTGTGTAGCGCACGGGAAAAAAGCTTGAAGCCGATCACAGTTAACGATCCTCACGGCGAAAGCCCATTGCAACCGCTCAAACTTCCTTCGACAATGTTACCGATAACATGTTACCGGTAACAAACAAACTGAACGAAGGTAACGTCACCCGGTGTTTTGGAGCCAAGCCATGACCAACAATCAAAATCGCATTTACGTCGTTATGGGCGTTTCCGGCAGCGGCAAGTCCGCCGTCGCCGCCGCCGCGGCCCGCCAACTCTCCGCCGGCTTCCTCGACGGCGACTTCCTGCATCCGCGCAGCAACATCCTGAAGATGGCCGCCGGCGAAGCGTTGAACGACGACGATCGCGCCCCGTGGCTGGCCGCGCTCAACGACGCCGCCTTCGCCATGCAGCGCACCAACAACGTGTCGATCATCGTCTGCTCGGCGCTGAAAAAGCAGTATCGCGACCGCCTGCGCGCCGGCAACGGCAACCTGTCGTTCATCTATCTGCACGGCGAATTCCCGGTGATCGAATCCCGCCTGGCGGCGCGTAACGGCCACTTTTTTAAACCGCAGATGCTGGTCACCCAGTTCGCCGCGCTGGAGCAGCCGGGCGCCGACGAAAGCGACGTGATGGCGATCGACATCAACCAGCCGCTGGACGCGGTGATCGCCGATACCGTGCGCCATATCCAGAGCTTCCTGCCGCAGGACGTGTGCGCGTGAGTACCGTAACGCTGGTCGGTACCGCAGTCGGCTCGGTTTTACTGCTGTTATTCCTGGTGATGAAGGCGCGCATGCACGCCTTCGTCGCGCTGATGCTGGTGTCCATCGCCGCCGGCATCTTCTCCGGCATGCCGCTGGACCATATCGCCGACACCATGCAAAAAGGCATGGGCGACACGCTGGGCTTCCTGGCGATCGTGGTGGCGCTCGGGGCGATGTTCGGCAAGATCCTGCATGAGGTCGGCGCGCTCGATCAAATTGCGGCGCAATTGCTGAAACGATTCGGACAAAGCAAGGCGCACTACGCGCTCGGCATCGCCGGCCTGATCTGCGCGCTGCCGCTGTTCTTCGACGTGGCGGTGGTGCTGCTGATCGGCATCGTGTTCGCCGTGGCGCGCCGCACCGATGGCAATATCGTCAAGCTGGCCATTCCGCTGTTCGCCGGCGTGGCCGCCGCCGCCTCCTTCCTGCTGCCGGGGCCGGTGCCGATGCTGCTGGCTTCGCAGATGAAGGCCGACTTCGGCTGGATGATCGCCATCGGCCTGGTGGCGGCGGTGATCGGCATGCTGATCGCCGGCCCGCTGTACGGCAGCTTTATCAGCCGCTTCGTCAACTGGCCGATGCCACCGGAAGAGAACGAGCCGACGTTGACCAAGGGCAATCTGCCGTCGTTCGGCTTCAGCCTGGCGCTGGTGCTGTGCCCGCTGGTGCTGGTCGGCATGAAGACCATCGGCGCGCGGCTGGTCACCCCCGGCTCGCAGCTGCAGCAGTGGCTGGAGTTTATCGGCCACCCGTTCACCGCCATTCTGCTGGCCTGCCTGATCGTGATTTACGGCCTGGCGAAACCGCGCGGCATGAGCAACGAACAGACGCTGGCCATCTGCTCCGCCGCGGTGCAACCGGCCGGGATCATCCTGCTGATGACCGGCGCCGGCGGGGTGTTCAAACAGATCCTGGTGGATTCCGGCGTAGGGCCGGCGCTGGGTGACGCGATGATCGGCGCCGGCCTGCCGATCGCCGTGGCCGCCTTTGCGCTCTCCGCCATGGTGCGGGTGATTCAAGGCTCGGCCACCGTCGCCTGTCTGACCACCGTCGGCCTGGTGCTGCCGGTCACCAGCCAGCTCGGGCTGAACGGCGGGCAGCTGGCCGCGCTGGCTATCTGCATCGCCGGTGGCTCCATCGTGCTGAGCCACGTCAACGACGCCGGTTTCTGGCTGTTCGGCAAATTCACCGGCGCCAACGAACTGCAAACGCTGAAAACCTGGACGGTGATGGAAACGATTCTGGGCAGCGTCGGCGGCGCTATCGGCATGATTGCATTCACGATGTTTTAAATCCTAAATCGCCCCCGGCCTTGCATACCAGGGCTGCAAATCATCCCCGGGGGCACCGCCACAGGCGGCGACTATAACAACAGCAATGTGAGGAAGGCATGATTAACCCAACCTTGTCCCGTGTCACGCAGCGCATCATCCACCGTTCCCAGGCCAGCCGCGCCGCCTATCTGGCGCGCATCGAGGCGGCCCGTTCCCAAACCGTCCACCGCGCGCAGCTGGCCTGCGGCAACCTGGCCCACGGCTTCGCCGCCTGTCAGCCCGATGACAAGACGGCGCTGAAAAACATGGTGCGCAGCGATATCGCCATCATCACCGCCTACAACGACATGCTGTCGGCCCACCAGCCGTACGAACACTACCCGCAGCGGCTGAAGCAGGCGCTGAAGGCGGTGGGCGCCGTGGGCCAGGTGGCCGGCGGCGTGCCGGCGATGTGCGACGGCGTGACACAGGGGCAGGACGGCATGGAGCTGTCGCTGATGAGCCGTGACGTGATCGCCATGTCGGCCGCCGTCGGCCTGTCGCACAATATGTTCGACGGCGCGCTGTTCCTCGGCATCTGCGACAAGATCGTGCCGGGGCTGGTGATGGCCGCCCTCTCCTTCGGCCACCTGCCCGCGCTGTTCGTGCCGGCCGGCCCGATGAGCAGCGGCCTGCCGAACAAGGAAAAGGTGCGCGTGCGCCAGCTGTACGCCGAGGGCAAGGCCGATCGTCTGGCGCTGCTGGAAGCCGAGGCCGCCTCCTATCACGGCATCGGCACCTGCACCTTCTACGGCACCGCCAACACCAACCAGATGGTGATGGAAGTGATGGGCCTGCACCTGCCGGGCGCCTCTTTCGTGCATCCGGATACGCCGCTGCGCGACGCGCTGAACGACGCCGCTGCGCGCCAGGTGACGCGACTGACCGACACCGCCGGCAACTACCTGCCGATCGGCCGCCTGGTGGACGAGAAAGTGGTGGTGAACGGCATCGTCTCGCTGCTGGCCACCGGCGGCTCCACCAACCTGACCATGCATCTGGTGGCGATGGCGCGCGCAGCGGGCATCATCATCACCTGGGACGATTTCTCGGAGCTGTCGGAGGCGGTGCCGCTGCTGTGTCGCATCTACCCGAACGGCCCGGCCGACATCAACCAGTTCCAGGCCGCCGGCGGCGTGCCGCTGGTGGTGCGTGAGCTGTTGCAACACGGGCTGCTGCACGAAGACGTGCACACCGTGGCCGGTTTCGGCCTGCACCGCTACACCCAGGAACCCTGGCTGGATAATGGCCAGCTGGTGTGGCGTGAAGGCGTAACCGGTTCGCTCGACGCCAGCGTGATCGCCAGCGTCGCTCAGCCGTTTGAACATCACGGCGGCACCAAAGTGATGGCCGGCAATCTGGGCCGTGCGGTGATGAAAACCTCGGCGGTGCCCGCCGACAACCAGATCATCGAAGCGCCGGCGGTGGTGTTCGACAGCCAGCACGACATCGTGCCGGCGTTTGAAGCCGGCAAGCTAGATCGCGATTGCGTGGTGGTGGTGCGTTTCCAGGGGCCGCAGGCCAACGGCATGCCGGAGTTGCACAAGCTGATGCCGCCGCTAGGCGTGCTGATGGATCGCGGCTTCAAAGTGGCGCTGGTGACCGACGGCCGCCTGTCAGGCGCCTCCGGCAAGGTGCCTTCCGCCATCCACGTCACCCCGGAAGCCTATACCGGCGGCCTGCTGGCGAAAGTGCGCGACGGCGATCCGATCCGCATCAACGGCCGCAGCGGCGAGCTGCAGGTACTGGTCGACGCCGACGAACTGGCCCAACGCACGCCGTGCCAACCCGATCTGAGCGCAGAACACATCGGCTGTGGCCGCGAGCTGTTCGGCGCGCTGCGCAGCCAGCTGTCCGGCGCCGAGCAGGGCGCCTGCTGCATCACATTTTAATCGATAGCCTGGCCGCATCGCCGCCTGGCAGCGGCCACAAAGGAGAACGTCATCATGAACAAGTGGAAAACAAGCGCCGAGCAGATCCTGACAGCGGGGCCGGTGGTGCCGGTGATCGTGATCAACAATCTGGAACATGCGGTGCCGTTGGCGAAAGCGCTGGTCGCCGGCGGCGTGCGGGTGCTGGAAGTGACGCTGCGCACCGCCTGCGCCATGGACGCCATTCGCGCCATCGCCCAAGAAGTGCCGGAAGCTATCATCGGCGCCGGTACCGTGATCAATCCGCAGCAGCTGCGTGAAGTGACCGAGGCCGGCGCGCAGTTCGCCATCAGCCCGGGGCTGACCGACGAGCTGCTCAAGGCAGCCACCGCCGGGTCCATTCCGCTTATTCCGGGCATCAGCACCGTTTCCGAGCTGATGCTGGGCATGGATTACGGCCTGCGCGAGTTTAAATTCTTCCCGGCGGAAGCCAACGGCGGCGTAAAAGCGCTGCAGGCGATCGGCGGCCCGTTCCCGCAGGTGCGCTTCTGCCCGACCGGCGGCATCTCGCCGGACAACTACCGCAGCTATCTGGCGCTGAAAAGCGTGCTGTGCATCGGCGGCTCCTGGCTGGTGCCGGCGGACGCGCTGGAAAGCGGCGACTACGCGCGCATCACCGAACTGGCGCGCGCCGCCGTCGCGGGCGCCCAGGCCTGATTTACATCGCAGCGGTGGCGGCCGGCAGCGCCGCCCCGCTGCGCTGGCTGAACCGCTGCTTCTTGCGGTAAGCGAACACGTCTTCCACGTGCCCCTCGCGGATGCGCTGCTGTAACCCGCGCCAATACTCCGCGGTAAACAGATCGCTGTGCAATTCTTCAAACACCTGCCGAATGCGCCGATCGCCGCACAGGAAGTGGCGGAACTCCTCCGGAAACACGTCGTTGGGCGCGATGCTGTACCACGGCTCGCTGGCCAGCTCGTCCTCCGGATAGCGCGGCGGCGGAATGTCGCGGAAGTTGACCTCGGTCATGTAGCAAATTTCGTCGTAGTCGTAGAACACCACCCGCCCGTGGCGCGTCACGCCGAAGTTCTTGAACAGCATGTCGCCGGGGAAGATATTGGCGGCGGCCAGCTGCTTGATGGCATTGCCGTACTCTTCGATCGCATCGCGCATCTGCTGGTCGTTGGCCTGCTCCAGATACAGGTTCAGCGGCGTCATGCGCCGTTCCATATACAGATGTTTGATCACGATGCGATCGCCGAGATCTTCCAGCTTGCCCGGCACTTCACGCTGCAGCTCCGCCAACAGCGCCGGGCTGAGGCGCGCCTTGTCGACGACGAAATTCTCGTACTCCTGGGTATCCGCCATGCGCCCGACGCGGTCATGCTCTTTCACCAGCTGATAGCAGGCCATCACCTGTGCCTGCGTCACCTCTTTTTGCGGGGCGAATTCGTCTTTAATCACTTTAAACACCCGATCGAAGGATGGCAGGGTGAACACCAGCATAACCATGCCCTTCACCCCCGGCGCGATAATGAACTGCTCCTGCGACTGCGCCATAAAGGTCAGGTATTCGCGATAGCATTCGGTTTTGCCGTGCTTCTGGCAGCCGATCGCCATGTACAGCTCGGCGGTGGTTTTGCCCGGCAGGATCTCGCGCAGCCACTCCACCATCGCCGCCGGCAGCGGCGCATAGACCATGAAATAAGATCGGGCGAAGCCGAAGACGATGCTGGCCTCGGCCTTACCGGTCAGGCAGGCGTCGATAAACAGCGCGCCCGACTCGCTGTGGTGGATAGGCAGCAAGAACGGATAAACGCCGTCGGCCAGACGCAGCTTGCCGACCAGCCAGGCGGCCTTGTTGCGATAGAACAGTTCGTTGGCGATCTGGAAGGTTGCCCCCGCCAACTGCTGTGCGCTGAAGGCGCGTTGCAGCGCCTGAGTGATGTAGTGAATATCGCGCGTCAAATCCTCCCACGGCAGCCGCAGCGGCAGATCGCTCAGCACGCTGCGCAGCATCGCCGGCAGATCGCCATTGGGGGTGAAATCGCGCGCCAGCGGACGCGGAATGTCGCGAAAGCGCCGCTCCGGCTGCGAACTGAACACGAACAGCTTGTCCGGCGTCAGATCGCGGTGCTTGAACAGCCGGCAGTAGACCGAGTTAAAGAAGCTTTCGGCGATCTCGAAGCGCGGGTAGTCCGGCAGCAGGTCGATATAGACCGCTTTGACCCGGCTGGGGAAGTCGGCGTCGAAGTATTTCTGCCCGGTGATGCATTTGAGCTGCTCCACCACCAGGCCGACGTGATGGTCATACAGATGGATGCGCTTTTTCATCGCCCGCTGCACCGCCGGCCAGTCCGCCTGCTCGAAGCGCTGCTGCGCGCCGGCGGTCACTTCCAGAAAGCGGCCGTACTGCGCATCGAAGCCTTGCAGGATCGTCTGTGCGATCAACAACTCCAGTTTTGCCGCCATCCTTACCCCCGCCAGAAAAAGAAGCCTGCGCATGCAGGCTCCGGATGAAACGTCTTCAAGCTTGCCGCATCAGAACTGCTGTTCTTCCGTCGAACCGGTCAGCGCAGTGACCGAAGAGGCGCCGCCCTGAATAATGGTGGTGACCTTGTCGAAGTAGCCGGTGCCCACCTCTTGCTGGTGCGACGCGAAGGTGTAACCGCGATCCACCGCGGCGAACTCCGCCTGCTGCACCTTCTCGACGTAGTGTTTCATGCCCTCGCCCTGCGCATAGGCGTGCGCCAGGTCGAACATGTTGAACCACATGCTGTGGATGCCCGCCAGCGTAATGAACTGATACTTGTAGCCCATGTCCGACAGCGCCTGCTGGAAGCGGGCGATGGTCTGGTCGTCGAGGTTCTTTTTCCAGTTGAACGACGGCGAGCAGTTGTAGGCCAGCAGCTTGCCCGGGTATTTGGCGTGGATGGCGTCGGCGAAGCGCTGAGCGGCATCCAGATCCGGCGTAGAGGTTTCGCACCACACCATGTCCGCGTAAGGGGCATAAGCCAGGCCGCGGCTGATCGCCTGCTCGACGCCCGCATGGGTGCGGAAGAAGCCTTCCGCCGTGCGCTCGCCGGTGACGAAGGCGCTGTCATACGGATCGCAATCGGAGGTCAGCAGGTCGGCCGCATCGGCGTCGGTGCGGGCGATCACCAGCGTCGGCACGCCGAGCACGTCGGCCGCCAGGCGCGCGGCGACCAGCTTCTGAATTGCTTCCTGCGTCGGCACCAGCACTTTGCCGCCCATATGGCCGCATTTCTTCACCGCCGCCAGCTGATCTTCAAAGTGCACCCCGGCGGCGCCGGCGGTGATCATCGCTTTCATCAGCTCGAAGGCGTTCAGCACGCCGCCGAAGCCGGCTTCCGCATCGGCGACGATCGGCAGGAAGTAATCGGTATAGCCTTTGCTGCCCGGCTCAATCTGGTTCGCCCATTGGATCTGATCGGCGCGGCGGAAGGTATTGTTGATGCGCTCGACCACCTTCGGCACCGAGTCCACCGGATACAGCGACTGGTCAGGGTACATGGCCGCCGCGCTGTTGGCGTCCGCCGCCACCTGCCAACCGGACAGGTAGATAGCCTCGACGCCGGCCTTGGCCTGCTGCAACGCCTGGCCGCCGGTCAGCGCGCCCAGGCAGTTCACGTAGCCTTTGCGCGCCTTGCCGTTCAGCAACGCCCACAGTTTGGCGGCACCGTTTTGCGCCAGAGTGCATTCCGGGTTGACCGAACCGCGCAGGTTGATCACGTCTTCGGCGCTGTAAGGGCGGGTGATGCCTTCCCAACGGGCCGATTTCCATTCCTGTTCCAGCTGCTGGATCTGTTGAGAGCGAGAGGTAGACATAATTTTTATCCTTTCAGTCGTGTAGGGTTGATTGGGAAAATTCAGGCCAGCAGCTCATAGCCGGGCAGCGTCAGGAAATCGATTAACTCATCTTGCGTGGTGATGCGCTCCATCAGGCGCGCCGCCTCTTCGTACCGGCCGGCGTTAAAGCGCGCTTCCCCCACTTCTTCACGCACCACCAACATCTCTTCTTGCAGCATCTGGCGGAACAGCGCCTTGGTGACCGGGCGCCCGTCGCTCAGGCTCTTCTCGTGGTGGATCCACTGCCAGATAGACGTACGGGAGATTTCCGCCGTGGCCGCATCTTCCATCAAACCGTAAATCGGCACGCAGCCGTTGCCGGAGATCCAGGCTTCGATGTACTGCACCGCCACGCGAATATTGGCGCGCATCCCCGCTTCGGTACGCTCGCCATCGCACGGTTCCAGCAGCTGTGCGGCGCTGATCGGCGCGTCTTGCTCACGCAGCACCTCCAGCTGGTTTTGGCGATCGCCCAATGCTTTGTCGAATACCTCCATCACCGTGTCCGCCAGCCCCGGGTGCGCCACCCAGGTGCCGTCGTGGCCGTTGCTGGCCTCCAGCTCTTTGTCCGCCCGTACCTTGTTCAGCACCCAGGCGTTTTTCTCGGCGTCTTTGCTCGGGATAAACGCCGCCATGCCGCCCATGGCGAACGCGCCGCGCTTATGACAGGTTTTGATCAGCAGGCGCGAATAGGCGCTGAGGAAAGGTTTCTCCATGGTCACCGACTGACGATCCGGCAGCACGCGATCGCCGTGATTCTTCAGCGTTTTGATATAGCTGAAGATGTAATCCCAGCGGCCGCAGTTCAGACCCACGATGTGATCGCGCAGGTGGTAGAGGATTTCGTCCATCTGGAACACCGCCGGCAGGGTTTCGATCAGCACGGTCGCTTTGATGGTGCCGCGCGGCAGATCGAAACGATCCTCGGTGAAGCTGAAGACATCGCTCCACCAGGCCGCTTCTTCCCAGGACTGGGTTTTCGGCAGGTAGAAATACGGGCCGCTGCCCTTGGCCAACAGTTGGCGATAGTTGTGGTAGAAGTACAGCGCGAAATCGAACAGGCCGCCGGGAATGGCTTCATCACGCCACAGCACGTGTTTTTCCGGCAAATGCAGGCCGCGCACGCGAGCGATCAATACCGCCGGGTTCGGTTTCAGCTGGTAGATTTTGCCGGCTTCATTGGTGTAGGAAATGGTGCCGTTAACCGCATCGTGCAGGTTGATTTGGCCGTCGATGACTTTGTCCCAGCTTGGCGCCAGCGAGTCTTCGAAGTCCGCCATAAACACTTTTACGTTGGCGTTAAGCGCATTGATCACCATCTTGCGCTCGACCGGCCCGGTGATCTCGACCCGGCGGTCACGCAGATCTTGCGGAATGCCGCGGATCTGCCAGTCACCTTCACGAATGGAAGTGGTTTCCGAAATAAAGCCCGGCAGTTCGCCGCGATCGATATTTTGCTGCCAGCGGACACGCGCCGCCAGCAGCTCGTTGCGCCGCGGCGTGAATTTCCCCACCAGTTCCGCCAGAAATTCAACCGCTTCATCGGTCAACACCTGGCGCTCCGCTGCGGCGAAACCCTGCGTAAACCTTAATTCCGTGCCTGCTATCTGTTGCGTCATGACCTTGCTCCTTCCCATCGTTGCGCCCGCGCGACCGGCGCATTTTCATCAGAAATCACTGTGGATCAGGGCGGATGAAACGATCCTCAACTGGTCAGATCTCATCCCGATAGTTCTAAGAATACTCAACAAAAAATAAAAATCAAAAACCATTTCCATTTTATTATTAAATATTTTATTAACACTTTATTATCAACTGGTTAGATAAGATAACAATAATGACAGGTAAGGAAATCGCTTCCAGTAACTTTATGAAGACGCACTAACGCCTTGTTGAACAAAGAATTTACTGGAGAAGTGACGGATAAAAAGAGGATCTTGCTGAGGATCAACGGAGCGGCGGCCTCGATTCAGCCGCCGGCAGGCAGAAAAGATCAGTCGAGCGTCGGATTCATATGACGCAGATCGTACGGCGTGATCTGGTAGACGTAATAGTTGAGCCAGTTGGAAAACAGCAGATGGCCATGGCTGCGCCAGGTGGCTTTCGGTGTCAGTGCGGGGTTGTCATCGGGGAAGTAGTTGAGCGGAACGGCGGGATCGAGGCCGGCTTCGTGGTCGCGACAATACTCCCCCGCCAGGGTCAGCGCATCATACTCCGGATGGCCGGTGACGAACGCCAGGCGCTTGTCCCTGCTGGCGAACAGGTAGGCGCCCGCCTGTTCGGATTCGGCCAGAATATCCAGGTCGGTATATTGGCGAATCACCTCGGTCGGGAAATCGGCATAGCGTGAATGCGGCGCCAGGAAACTTTCGTCGAAGCCGCGCGTCAGCAACGCATGCTGCTGTAGCGTTTGGTGCGGGTAAACGCCGGAGAGCTTCACTTCGCGCGTCATCTTGGGAATGCCATACAGAATATTCAACGCCGCCTGTACCGCCCAGCACACGAACAGCGTGGAGGTAACGTGGTGCTTGGCCCAGTCGATCACGCGCTCGATCTGTGGCCAATAGGCAACATCGCAGAAATCGACCAGCCCCAGCGGCGCGCCGGTGACGATCAGACCATCGAAGTTCTCGTTCTGGATATCCTCGAAGTCGCAGTAGAAGTTATTCAGATGCTCGGCCGGCGTGTTCTTCGATTCGCGGCTATCGATACGCAGCAGCTGGATATCAATCTGCAGCGGCGAGTTGGACAACAGGCGCAGAAACTGGTTTTCCGTTTCGATCTTCTTTGGCATCAGGTTGAGGATCAGCACTTTCAGTGGCCTGATTTCCTGTGTTTTTGCCCGCGAGGATGTCATCACGAAGACATTCTCACCGCGCAAGAAATTGACCGCAGGTAACTCATCAGGAACACGAATCGGCATTGCTTAACCCTCACACATCCATTTATACGTTTAGACTTCTAGATGCCCGAAGATAGCGTTTTTTTCCGTCGCTGTCGAGCATTCAGCGGAAAGGTGAAAATGTTTCATTGCGCGATCTGCGCCAAGATATGAGTAGAGAGAGTAAAAGGACTGAAAAGCCAAAAGGCCATCCTTTCGGATGGCCTCTTGGCTTATTTGATGCTTGGCAGTGTCCTACTCTCGCATGGGGAGACCCCACACTACCATCGGCGCTACGGCGTTTCACTTCTGAGTTCGGCATGGGGTCAGGTGGGACCACCGCGCTATTGCCGCCAAGCAAATTCTTTTTTCTGCCGAACTTCTAAACCCACTTTAAATAAAGTGGTGCTGATACCCAGAGTCGAACTGGGGACCTCACCCTTACCAAGGGTGCGCTCTACCAACTGAGCCATATCAGCACGCTTAATTTGATGCCTGGCAGTGTCCTACTCTCGCATGGGGAGACCCCACACTACCATCGGCGCTACGGCGTTTCACTTCTGAGTTCGGCATGGGGTCAGGTGGGACCACCGCGCTATTGCCGCCAGGCAAA
>NZ_JBJZOU010000026.1:0-140560 GCF_057808395.1 Serratia sp. TSO36
TGAATTTTACTTCAGTTAGTCACTCTTCAAGACTTGATATTTTTTTGCATCCGAAGATGCTGGATATCGTCTTGTGGAGTGCCCACACAGATTGTCTGATAAATTGTTAAAGAGCAGTGAGTTAGGCGCTTTCGCTTGCTAACTCGAGGTGGCGTATATTACGCTTTCCTCTTTCAGAGTCAACCCTAATTTTCAGGATTTTTTCTCTTTCTTCCCGGCCGCTGTGTGAAGTGAATCACTTGCGCCGTGTCGATGGAGGCGCATTATAGGGATCCGAGTTTTTTGCACAACCCCTTTTTTGATCTTTTCTTTCTGTTTGCACACTTTTCAGCCCTTCCGTGTGGATCTTGTGCGATCAGGGCCATTTTCAGCAGGATCCGGCGCTGCCGTTGGTTGTAATTCCATCGCCAGAGTCTAGTATTGCCGGTAAATATGATCCCGACGTGAGGCAGCACTATGTCCGATGCAGTACGTTCTTATCTTCAATACACCCCCACACTCGGTCAGCGTGTCTTGATCGATCCTTCCAGCGTCGTGATCGGCGATGTCGATCTGGCGGATGACGTCAGTATCTGGCCGCTGGTCGCTATCCGCGGTGACGTCAATGCGGTAAAGATCGGCGCGCGCAGCAATATTCAGGACGGCAGCGTACTGCATGTGACTCACCGTTCCGAACATAACCCCGACGGTTATCCCCTGCTGATTGGGGAAGACGTGACCGTGGGTCATAAAGCCATGCTGCACGGCTGCGCCATCGGCAACCGGGTGCTGGTCGGTATGGGCTCTATCCTGTTGGACGGTGTAGTAGTAGAAGACGACGTAATGATTGGCGCCGGCAGTTTGGTGGCGCCGGGCAAACGGCTGGCCAGCGGCTATCTCTATATGGGGAGCCCGGCACGCCAGGTTCGGCCGTTGACCGCCGCCGAGTTGGAAGGATTGCTTTATTCTTCTAACAACTATGTGCGTTGGAAAGATGAATATCTGTCGGAAGACATCTGACGGCCACCCCGTTCCCTATATAGAGAACGGGGTGGGAATTATGCCGCCAGTTCGCTGCGCAGCTGGCGCAACACAGGCTCGATCTCTGGCATCACTCCGTGCCAAAGCAGGAAAGCATGCGCCGCCTGCCCTACCAGCATGCCCAGCCCATCGGCATATTCCGTTGCCCCTTGCTGCTGCGCCCAGGCCAGGAACGGCGTGACGCCCTGCTGATAGAACATGTCATAGCAACGGGTTTGCGCGTTCACCACACCTGCGGGCAACGCCGGGATCTCCCCGCTGATGCCGGACGCCGTCGCGTTGATCACCAGATCGAACGCTTGCTGATTCAGTTGATCCATCGGCGCCGCCGAGATCTCTCCCAGATGCCGGAAAGCGTCGGCCAACTCCTCGGCGCGGCTGAAGGTGCGGTTGGTAATCGTGAGCCGGCAGCCGAAAGACAGCAGCGGCAGGATCACGCCGCGCGCCGCGCCGCCGGCCCCCACCAGCAAGATGCGATCCTGCGGTCGGATCAATTGCTGACGCTGCAGATCGGTCAGCAAACCGATGCCGTCGGTGTTGTCCCCCAGCAGACCGCCATTCGGCAATACCTTCAGGGTATTGACCGCGCCGGCCATCGCTGCGCGCTCGCTCAGCTCGGAAGCGGCCTCATAAGCGCGCTCTTTAAAAGGCACCGTGACGTTCGCCCCCAGCCCTCCGGCGTGGATAAACGCCTGCAGGCTGGTTTCAAAACCGTCCAACGGCGCCAACACCGCTCCATAAGGATGCTCAATGCCAGTCTGGGCAGCGAACAGCGCATGAATTCGCGGCGACTTGCTGTGACCAATAGGGTTGCCAAATACCGCAAACTTCTCCATGCCCATTACCTCTAGCCCTGACGGATCTGTTCGCCGGTCAGAGCATCTCTGATTTCGGAAGGATTAAGACGGCCACCCACCTCGCCGGCCAATACCGGGAAAGCCTCGCCGAATTGCCGCGCGACTTCATCCGCACTGCGGCACGGCTCCTGCCCACTGAGATTGGCACTGGTCGATACCAGTGGCTTGCCGTACTGCCGGCACAGTTGCTGCACCAACGGGTGATCGCTAACGCGCACCGCCAGCGAGCTGAAACGCCCGGTCAGCAAACGCGGCGTCTCCGGCCGGGCAGGCAACACCCAGGTTACCGGCCCAGGCCAGCTGGCGAACATCGTCACGCGCTGCTGTTCGCTGAGCGCGCTGTCGTCGATATAGGGCTTAAGCTGCGTATAGTCGGCGGCGATCAGAATCAGCCCCTTTTCCCACGGCCGCTGTTTCAATGCCAGCAAAGCATTGACCGCCTGTTCGCTGTCGGGATCGCACCCCAGGCCGAATACCGCTTCGGTGGGATAGGCAATCACCTGCTGTTGATGCAAAGCATCGATGATAGATAAAAGGTTCGGGCTTAATTCTGAGTTCATGATGTGATTATTCTGTAGTCGCCACGGGTTTTCCGCACAGCTTGCTGGCACAGCACAGGACGGGGCCTTTTGCCGTACGTTTTTCCATCAGCAGCGGGTAATGGCAATAGGCGCATTCACCGGCGACGGGTTTAACATTGAGGGCGAATTGGCATTCCGGATAACGATCGCAGGAATGAAAAACCTTGCCGTAGCGCGATTTACGCTGCAACAGCTTGCCCTGACCGCACTGCGGACAGGTAATGGCGGTTTCATCAGGCTTATCGATCACTTCAGTGTGATCGCACTGCGGATAATCGCTGCAACCGATAAACATGCCATAGCGCCCCTGGCGCAGCACCAACGTCGCCTGACACTTCGGGCACTGCTGCCCATCCAGCACCTTGACGACATGCCCGTCGGCCTGCGCTTTCAGCGGCCGAATATATTGGCATTCAGGGTACTGGGAACAGCCGAGGAAGGGGCCATGGCGACCGCTACGGATCACCAGCTCGGCCCCGCATTCCGGACAGGGTTCATTTTGCCTGGCGGCAAAAATCGCGTTTTTTGTCATAACGTCTTCTATGCGCGTTATCGGCTCAATGCAGATAACCTTCGTTCACTTCAAACAACAGTTCTTCCATTTGCTGATAGGCGCTTTCATATCCGGGAATATTAAACAGCACCATCAACACGACCCATTTCAGATCTTCGAGATCGAATTCCGCATTATCCAAAGCCATAACGCGGTCGATAACCATTTCACGGGTTTCGAGGTTCAATACCTGAATCTGTTCCAGGAACAGGAGAAAACCACGGCAGCCGGCGTCCAAACGCGCGCTTTCCTCTTCGGTGTAGATCCGCATTGCCAGCGGATCGGCATCCATAAAGTAAGGCGCATTTTGACCTTCTTGCAGGTCAGCCAGCTTCTCAAGCCAATTCAACGCGTTGTAGATATCATCCCGATGAAACCCCGCCTGGGCGAGATCATCGGTCAGTTGATCCTGATCGACGCGCATCTCTGGTTCATTGTGGATATAAGTTTCAAACAAGTACATGAGTACGTCGAACATGGCTTGCCCTCCTTATTCGGACATAGCCGCCGGGTACAGCTGCGATCCACCCTGCTAACTCCAGTTCGAGTAACTTGATTACCACCACTGGCACAGGTTGGCCGGCACGTTCAGCGACGACGTCAACAGGTGTCACCTCATCTCCTACGTTAGCCAACACATCGGCAAATGGCAATTCAACTTCAGCCTGCGACGCACAAATAGTTGTATTTTCGTTCAGTGGCAGCCATTGAAGGCCGCTTCCCAGCAATTCTGCGATATCTTTCAGCCCGGTAACCAGATGCGCGCCCTGCTGAATTAGCCAGTGCGTGCCTTCGCTCATCGGGTTCCCTAACGGCCCCGGCAAGGCGAATACCTCGCGCCCCTGCTCCAGCGCATAGCGGGCCGTCACCAGGGTACCGCTGCGCAACGAGGCTTCTATGACCAGAACGCCCTGGCTCAGCCCGCTGATAATGCGGTTGCGGCGCGGAAAATGGTCGGCCAGAGGCAAATCAGTGACCAAATGATCCGAAATCACCGCGCCGCCCTGCTCGACAATCTGCTCCGCGAGCCTGCGGTGCCGGCGTGGATAAACATTGGCCAACCCGCTGCCCAATACCGCTACCGTGCAACCGCCGGCCGCCAGCGCTGCGCGATGGCAAATGCCGTCGATGCCGATCGCCAAACCGCTGGTGATGGTGAAACCGCAACGCGCCAATTCCGCGGCGAAATGATTGGCCCAACGCTCGCCGTAGTGGCTGAACTGCCGGCTGCCAACCATGGCGAGCTGCGGGCGCAGCAACGCTTGAGGATCGCCCTCGATCAGCAAAAACAGCGGCGCATCGTCGATCTGGGCCAGGCGTTCCGGATAGCCGGCCGCCCCATAGTTCAGCATACGGTGCGCCGGCAGTTCCAGCCAACGCAGGCTGGCCGCCAGATAAGCGGGATCCGCTTGGTTGAACTGCGCCCGCTGCCGCTCGTTCAATCCCAGTTCACGCAACGCGCTGCGAGGCTCGCGCCCCATTTGCGATAGCTGCCGCACGAACCGGCTGGCCACGACGGTCTGCAGCCCCGTTACCCCTCGCATCCGTAAAGCGATCTCTTCCGGTCGCATCGTCTGTTCCCTCAGCAAAAACGGTGGTATTACCAATCTGAGCAATTGGTGCGCAATGCTGTCAATCAGGCCGGGAAATGTCTAGAATAGAGGTTAAACCTCGTTCATTACTCGGATACAGATCTAAAGATATATGTCAGTCTTGCAGGTATTACATTTCCCAGACGAGCGTCTGCGCAAAATCGCAGCGCCGGTAAAAGAAGTCAATGCAGATATCCAGCGCATCGTGGATGATATGTTTGAAACCATGTACGCAGAGGAAGGCATTGGCCTGGCTGCGACTCAGGTGGATATCCATCAGCGCATTATCGTGATCGACGTCTCCGAGAATCGCGATCAGCGCCTGGTGCTGATCAACCCGGAGCTGCTGGAAAAGAGCGGCGAAACCGGCATCGAGGAAGGCTGCCTTTCCATTCCCGAGCAGCGTGCGTTGGTACCACGTGCCGCGCAGGTGAAGATCCGCGCGCTGGATCGAGAAGGCAAACCTTTCGAACTGGAAGCGGACGATCTGCTGGCGATCTGCATCCAGCACGAGATGGATCACCTGATGGGCAAACTGTTCGTCGATTACCTGTCGCCACTCAAGCGTCAGCGCATTCGTCAGAAACTGGAAAAAATGGCCAAGCTTCAAGCCCGCGCCTAACCGATCAGGAAATCAACGTGTCTGACTCTTTACGGATTATTTTCGCCGGAACACCAGACTTCGCAGCGCGTCATCTTGACGCGCTGTTGTCATCTGAGCACCAGATTGTCGGCGTTTTTACCCAGCCCGACCGCCCGGCAGGCCGCGGCAACAAGCTGACGCCTAGCCCGGTAAAAGTGCTGGCTGAGCAACACCAACTGCCGGTATTTCAGCCCAAATCGCTGCGCCCCGAAGAGAACCAGCGCCTGGTGGCCGATCTTAACGCCGACGTGATGGTGGTGGTTGCCTACGGGCTGATCCTGCCGCAGGCGGTGCTGGATATGCCGCGTCTCGGTTGCATCAACGTACATGGCTCGCTGCTGCCTCGCTGGCGCGGTGCGGCGCCGATCCAGCGCTCGCTCTGGGCCGGCGACAGCGAAACCGGCGTGACCATCATGCAGATGGACGTCGGTCTCGATACCGGCGACATGATGCACAAGATTGCCTGCCCGATTGAGAGCAGCGATACCAGCGCCAGTCTCTACGACAAGCTGGCGCAGCTCGGCCCGCAGGGCATGCTGACGACGTTGCGCCAAATGGCCGACGGCAGCGCCACCCGCGAAGTGCAGGACGAAGCCCTGGTGACCTACGCCGAGAAGCTGAGCAAAGAAGAAGCTCGCCTGGACTGGACGCTGTCCGCCGAACAACTGGAGCGCTGCATCCGCGCCTTCAACCCTTGGCCGATCAGCTACTTCACCATCGACGAGCAACCGGTGAAAGTCTGGCAAGCCAGCGTACTGCCGCAAAGCGCCAATGCGGAGCCGGGCACCGTTGTCCATGCCGACAAGCACGGCATTCAGGTGGC
The DNA here is from genome assembly GCF_057808395.1 of Serratia sp. TSO36. NCBI lineage: Bacteria > Pseudomonadati > Pseudomonadota > Gammaproteobacteria > Enterobacterales > Yersiniaceae > Serratia > Serratia sp. TSO36. Next base: position 6,070 of record NZ_JBJZOU010000026.1, read on the forward strand.
GACCGCCGACGGCATCCTCAATCTGATCCAACTGCAGCCCGCCGGCAAGAAACCGATGTCGGCGCAGGACCTGTTAAATTCACGTCGTGAATGGTTTACCCCGGGTAACCGGCTGTAAGCCACCCCACTGCCCGGCCGTTCATCGCCGGGCCGTTATTTTCTTAATGCCGATCGTTATCAGCTTCAGCCTATGAAAAATAATTACAATCTCCGCAGCATCGCTGCCAAAGCCATCGGCCAGGTGCTGGATCAAGGGCAGTCGCTCAGCACTGTCCTGCCAACACTCCAAACCGCCATCAGCGATAAGGACCGCGGGTTGCTGCAGGAACTGTGCTTCGGAACGTTGCGCGTGCTGCCGCAGCTCGAATGGTGCATTCAACAATTGATGGCCAAGCCGCTGACCGGCAAACAGCGTACGCTGCACTATCTGCTGATGGTCGGCCTGTATCAGCTGCTGTATACCCGTATCCCGCCGCACGCCGTATTGGCCGAAACCGTGGAAGGCGCGGTGGCGCTGAAACGCCCACAGTTGAAAGGCCTGATTAACGGCGTCTTGCGGCAATTCCAGCGCCAGCAGGAAGAGCTGCTGCAGCGCGCCGCCAACAATGACAGCCGCTATCTGCACCCGAGCTGGTTGCTGAAGCGCATTCAACAAGCCTATCCCGCCAACTGGGAACAGATCGTCGACGCCAATAACCAGAAGCCACCGATGTGGCTGCGCGTCAACCGCCTGCATCACACCCGCGAAGCTTATCTGCAGTTGCTGACCGACGCAGGCATCGCCGCGGAGCCTCATTCAGACTATGCCGACGCGGTGCGCTTGCTGGCGCCTTGCGCCGTGACCGATCTGCCTGGGTTCGCCGACGGCTGGGTCACCGTGCAAGATGCCTCAGCCCAGGGCTGCGTCGACCTATTGGATCCGCAAGACGGTGAACAGATCCTCGATTTGTGCGCCGCGCCTGGCGGCAAAACCACGCATATTCTGGAAGCGGCGCCGAAAGCGCACGTCATGGCGGTCGATATCGACGAACAGCGCCTGGCGCGGGTGAAGGAAAACCTGCAGCGCCTGCGTTTGCACGCAGAGGTTAAGCTGGGCGATGGCCGCACCCCGCAGCAATGGTGCGGTGACAAGCAGTTCGACCGGATCCTGCTGGACGCGCCTTGTTCCGCCACCGGCGTGATCCGCCGTCACCCCGACATCAAATGGCTGCGTCGCGATCGCGACATCGCCGAACTCGCCGCGCTGCAGGCCGACATCCTGGAAGCCGTCTGGCCCCATCTGAAATCGGGCGGCGTGATGGTTTACGCTACCTGCTCTATCCTGCCAGATGAAAACAGCAGCCAGATCGCCGCGTTCTTGCAGCGCCACGCCGATGCCAAGCTGGTTGAAACCGGCGATGCGCAGCGGCCGGGGCGGCAGAATATCCCGCATCCCGAGGACGGCGATGGCTTCTTTTACGCTAAGCTGATTAAAATGTAATGCTTCGGGGCGTGCGTGCGCGCCCTAAGTCTTTCAGTGTGAAGCAGAGAACACGATGAAAATAATTATTCTTGGTGCCGGTCAGGTTGGCGGGACGCTGGCGGAAAACCTGGTGGGTGAAAACAACGATATCACCGTCGTCGATACCGATTCCGGCCGGCTGCGTCAGCTGCAGGATAAATTCGATCTGCGGGTGGTTCAGGGGCACGGCTCTCATCCTCGGGTGCTGCGCGAAGCCGGCGCAGAAGACGCCGACATGCTGGTCGCCGTCACCAACTCCGACGAAACCAACATGGTTGCCTGCCAGATCGCCTATTCTCTGTTCAATACCCCCAACCGTATCGCCCGTATCCGCGCGCCGGAATATATCCGCGAGTCGGAGAAACTGTTCCTGCCGGAAGCGGTGCCGATCGACCATCTGATTTCACCGGAGCAGCTGGTCATCGACTATATCTACAAGCTGATCGAATACCCCGGCGCGCTGCAGGTGGTCAACTTCGCCGAAGGCAAGGTCAGCATCGCTGCGGTTAAAGCCTATTACGGCGGCCCGCTGGTCGGCAATGCGCTCTCTTCGATGCGCGAACACATGCCGCATATCGACACCCGCGTCGCCGCTATTTTCCGCCAGGACAGACCAATACGTCCGCAAGGCTCGACCATTATCGAAGCCGGTGATGAAGTCTTCTTCGTCGCCGCATCACAGCACATCCGCGCGGTGATGAGCGAACTGCAGCGGCTGGAAAAACCCTATAAGCGCATCATGATCGTCGGCGGCGGCAACGTCGGCGCCGGCCTGGCCGCCAAGCTGGAAAAAGACTACAACGTCAAACTGATCGAGCGGAACCAGCAACGCGCCGCCGAACTGGCCGAGCAGCTGCACGATACCATCGTGTTCTACGGCGATGCCTCCGACCAGGAGCTGCTGGCCGAAGAGCACGTCGAACAGGTGGATGTCTTCATCGCCATCACCAACGACGATGAAGCCAACATCATGTCCGCCATGCTGGCCAAGCGCATGGGCGCCAAGAAGGTGATGGTCTTGATCCAGCGCCGCGCCTATGTCGATCTGGTGCAGGGCAGCGTGATCGATATCGCCATTTCGCCGCAGCAGGCGACCATCTCCGCCCTGTTGGGGCACGTGCGCAAAGCGGATATCGTCAGCGTCTCGTCGCTGCGCCGCGGCGTGGCGGAAGCGATCGAAGCGATTGCCCACGGCGATGAAAGCACGTCCAAAGTGGTCGGCCGCATCGTCGAAGACATCAAGCTGCCACCGGGCACCACCATCGGCGCGATCGTACGTGGCGACGACGTGATCATCGCCAACGGCAACAGCAAAATCGAACAGGGCGATCACGTCATCATGTTTATTACCGACAAGAAATTCGTGCCGGACGTTGAACGCCTGTTCCAACCGAGCCCGTTCTTCTTGTAGAACAAATTTATTAGGCGATGGTCTATAATCGCGTAGTTGTTCTCTGCCTTGGGAGGAGATAAAACTTCTCTCCTTTTGTGGCAAAGGGAAATTGCTTTGTTAAACTTGAGTTATTAATTCTGCAAGGGGTGCGTTCTATGAGTATGTTGAAAGAGTTTCGCGAATTTGCCATGCGTGGCAACGTGGTCGATCTGGCCGTCGGTGTGATTATCGGTGCCGCATTCGGCAAGATTGTTTCGTCCTTCGTGGCCGATATCATCATGCCACCACTGGGGTTACTGATCGGCGGCGTCGACTTTAAACAATTCCATCTGGTATTACGTGAAGCTCAGGGCGCCGTACCGGCGGTGGTAATGAACTACGGTTCATTCATTCAAACCGTATTCGACTTCGTGATTGTCGCCTTCGCCATCTTCCTGGCAATTAAATTGATGAACAAAATGCGCCGCAAGCAGGAAGAAGCGCCGGCAGCGCCGCCAGCACCTACCGCAGAAGAGAAACTGCTGACGGAAATCCGTGACCTGCTGAGCCAGCAACAGCAGCCAAAACTGTAAAACAGCGTTTGGTTATGCCAATAAAAAGCCACCTGACGAAGGTGGCTTTTTTAATGCCTTAAAACCAGAAGGCCAGTGGTAAATTATCGCTTGATAGTTTACCACTGGCCTCCCAGTTACCGCCTTTGCTGTGTTTTTCTTTACGCCGATAGCTGCCTTTGCCTTTCACATTCTTTTCTACTCGTTGACGGAATAGCGGATCATGCAGCAGCGCCTCAATGGCGTTATCTTGAATCTGACCTTTAGTGTGACGATATTTCGTCATGATAATGCTCCTGTAAAAGGTGTGGTGATAAAACGGGGCGATAATACTGCCGGCGGTATAAAAATTAAAGTGCCGTCAGCAACCTTTTTTGCCTTTTTCATCGCTGGCGCCCTGTTCCAAGGCTTCCAGAATAGAACAATAATTGCTGGTATGGGCAGTACCGCAGCAGGCATCACTCAGCCGCTTCAGCGATTCGCGCATGCGAGTCAACTCCGCCAACTTGCTTTCCACTTCGCTCAGGCGCGCATCGACGATCGACTTCGACTCCTGGCAGGTATGATGTTCAGGATCGACGCGGATCGACAGCAGCTCAGCGATCGTTTCCAGAGTAAATCCCAGCTGCTTGGCATAGCGAATGAAGCGCAGCCGCTGCAGATCCTGCTCGGTGTAGAGCCGATAACCACCTTCGGTGCGGACATTGTGATCCATCATGCCCTGCTTTTCATAGTAACGCACGGTATCCGGCGTCACTTCGGCAAGCTTGGCCAACTGACCTATCTTGAACATTACTTCTCCTCCCGGGTGAATTTGCCGTCCAATGCACGCTGATATTCACCATGCAAGAAATCCGTACTCATCCCAGCCTGACGCAACCGGTGCTCCAGCAGCGCCATGCGTTTGCTGAGTTCGACATAGTCCTGATGCTCACTGTTAATCCCTTGCAGCAAACGAGCAACGGTCAACGCCTCTTTGCGATCTTCCAGCGCCGGCGGCAGGTAACCGGCATTTTTCAGCAAACGGTAACCGGCGCGCAGTTCAGCCGGCACCGCGCTGTCATCTTCCAGCGCCAACGGTTGGCCCTGGCCGGGCAGATTGTCGAACTCGCCTTTATCCTGGGCATCAAGGATATGACGTTCCGCCCATTGATCGAGCAACCCCATGACAGACAGCCTCGGTAAGCCTAATGATGAAGCCTTAGCATAGCGGATAGGGGCGGGGATCTTAAGCGCAGTGGGGGAATTACGCACATTTGGCTGGGTTTGGACGTAAAAAAACCGGGCAAGCCCGGTTTTTTTACGCGTCTACAGATTACTCTGCAGTTGCTACTTCTGCTTGAGACTCAGCACGATCAACCAGCTCGATGTATGCCATCGGCGCGTTGTCGCCTGCGCGGAAGCCACACTTCAGAATGCGAGTGTAACCACCGGCACGGCTCGCGAAACGCGGGCCCAGCTCGTTAAACAGTTTTGCCACGATCTCGTTATCACGAGTACGGGCGAATGCCAGACGACGATTAGCTACGCTGTCGGTCTTGGCAAGAGTAATCAGCGGCTCAACAACGCGACGCAGCTCTTTTGCTTTTGGCAGGGTCGTCTTGATGATCTCATGACGAACCAAAGAGCCGGCCATGTTACGGAACATAGCCTGGCGATGGCTGCTGTTACGGTTCAGTTGACGACCACTCTTACGATGGCGCATGACCTTATCCTTCTCAGTAAAACCTTAACCTGTGATCCGGTTACTCGTCAGCAATGCTTGCCGGCGGCCAGTTTTCCAGGCGCATGCCCAGAGACAGACCACGTGAGGCCAGCACGTCTTTAATCTCGGTAAGAGATTTTTTACCCAGGTTTGGCGTTTTCAGCAACTCAACCTCGGTACGCTGTACCAGATCACCGATGTAGTGGATAGCTTCTGCCTTGAGGCAGTTAGCAGAGCGGACAGTCAATTCCAGATCGTCAACAGGGCGCAGCAAGATCGGATCGAATTCCGGTTTCTCTTCTTTAACTTCCGGCTGACGTACATCACGCAGGTCAACGAAAGCTTCAAGTTGTTCAGCCAGAATGGTGGCCGCACGGCGGATCGCCTCTTCAGGATCGATCGTGCCATTGGTCTCCATCTCGATGACCAGCTTATCCAAGTCAGTACGCTGTTCTACACGCGCAGCTTCAACATTGTAGGCGATACGCTCTACAGGGCTGTAGCAGGCGTCAACCAACAGACGACCGATTGGGCGCTCATCTTCTTCCGAATGAATTCGGGCAGAAGCCGGCACATAACCGCGACCGCGCTGAACTTTGATACGCATGCTGATAGCCGCGTTCTCATCAGTCAGGTGGCAGATCACGTGCTGAGGCTTGACGATTTCGACATCACCATCATGGGTGATGTCGGCAGCGGTCACAGGGCCAATGCCAGATTTATTCAGGGTAAGAATAACTTCGTCTTTGCCTTGAACTCTCACCGCCAGCCCTTTCAGGTTGAGCAGGATCTCCAGGATATCTTCCTGTACGCCTTCTTTGGTGCTGTACTCATGCAGTACACCATCAATCTCAACCTCGGTCACCGCGCAACCCGGCATAGATGAAAGCAGAATACGGCGCAGTGCGTTGCCAAGAGTATGGCCAAAGCCACGCTCTAAAGGCTCAAGGGTCACCTTGGCGTGCGTCGAACTGACTTGCTCGATATCTACCAGGCGCGGTTTTAGAAACTCTGTCACAGAACCCTGCATTGTGTCCTCTCTTTGGTACTAAGCTTTACTTGGAGTAAAGCTCGACGATCAGGTGTTCGTTAATGTCCGCAGACAGATCGGTACGTTCAGGCATACGCTTGAACACGCCTTCCATCTTAGCAGCATCAACTTCCAGCCAAGTCGGCTTTTCACGCTGCTCAGCCAGCTCCAGAGAAGCTTTAACACGAGACTGCTTTTTAGCTTTCTCGCGGATGCTGACTACGTCATTCGGAGATACCTGATAAGAAGCGATGTTAACAACGCGACCGTTTACCATAACTGCTTTGTGGCTAACCAGCTGACGTGACTCTGCACGAGTAGCGCCGAAGCCCATACGGTAAACAACGTTGTCCAGACGACCTTCCAGCAGCTGCAACAGGTTTTCACCGGTGTTGCCCTTCAGGCGGGTTGCTTCTTTGTAATAGTTACGGAATTGACGCTCCAGAATGCCGTACATACGGCGAACTTTCTGCTTCTCACGCAACTGAACACCGTAATCAGACAGACGCGGTTTACGCGCACCGTGCTGACCAGGTGCTTGTTCAATTTTACACTTGGAATCGATCGCGCGAACGCCAGACTTAAGGAACAGGTCTGTGCCCTCACGACGGCTCAGCTTGAGCTTAGGACCCAAATATCTTGCCATTTTCTTTCTCCAACAATCCTAAAAGCTGCGTTACACGCGGCGCTTTTTCGGCGGACGACAACCGTTATGAGGGATCGGAGTCACATCAGTAATGTTAGTGATGCGGAAACCAGCCGCGTTCAGAGCGCGGATAGTAGACTCACGACCAGGACCAGGTCCTTTAACCATAACTTCCAGGTTCTTGATACCGTATTCTTTTACTGCGTCAGCACAACGTTCTGCTGCAACCTGTGCTGCGAACGGAGTGGACTTACGAGAACCACGGAAACCGGAACCACCGGCTGTTGCCCAACCCAAAGCATTACCCTGACGATCAGTGATGGTAACGATGGTGTTGTTGAAAGAAGCATGGATATGAGCCACGCCGTCAGAGACTTGCTTTCTTACACGCTTACGTGTACGAACAGGTGCCTTTGCCATTATTCAATAACCCCGATTATTTCTTGATCGGCTTGCGCGGACCCTTACGGGTACGAGCGTTGGTCTTGGTGCGCTGACCGCGTACCGGCAGACCACGACGATGACGCAAACCACGATAGCAACCAAGGTCCATAAGACGCTTGATGCTCAGGGTAATTTCACGACGCAAATCACCCTCAACGGTGTATTTGGCAACTGCATCACGAAGCTTTTCGATTTGCTCTTCAGACAGCTCACTGATCTTAACATTTTCAGCAATACCCGTGGATGCACAGATAGCCTGTGAACGGGTTTTACCGATACCGAAGATCGACGTTAAGGCGATAACGGTATGTTTATGATCAGGAATGTTAATGCCTGCTATACGGGCCACTATGCACTCCTACTATTTTATACAGCAACACCATTCTGAAAAGCCCGTTTTCAGGATACTCAAATAGTGTTGCAGTGCGACATACAAAAGATTGGCTGGCTAATCTAGCCAGCTCAACCCAACTTTGCAAGAAAAATATGCGAGATAATCAGCCTTGACGCTGTTTATGCTTCGGCTCGGCGCTGCAAATCACACGAACGACACCGTTACGCTTAACGATTTTGCAGTTACGACATAATTTCTTGACGGAAGCACGAACTTTCATTTTTACTCTCCGTAACTTCTCAAACGAATCTGACTAGCGGTTATAGCCTTTCAGATTTGCTTTCTTCAATGCAGACTCGTACTGACTTGACATCATCAGAGTTTGCACTTGAGCCATAAAGTCCATGATGACGACAACCACGATCAGTAGCGAGGTACCACCAAAGTAGAATGGTACTTTCATTGCATCACGCATGAACTCCGGGATCAGGCAGATGAAAGTAATGTACATCGCGCCCACCAGGGTTAAACGCGTCATTACTTTATCGATATACTTCGCCGTTTGCTCTCCCGGACGAATTCCTGGTACGAAGGCACCGGACTTCTTCAGGTTATCTGCTGTCTCACGCGGGTTGAAGACCAACGCCGTGTAGAAGAAACAGAAGAAGATGATTGCAGACGCATAGAGTAACACATAAAGCGGTTGCCCTGGCTGCAAATACAGCGAAATCGTAGTCAGCCAGTTCCAACCGGTACCGCCCCCAAACCATGATGCAATCGTGGCCGGGAACAGAATAATGCTGGAAGCGAAGATCGCCGGGATAACACCCGCCATGTTCACTTTCAACGGTAAATGTGTGCTCTGTGCTGCATAAACACGACGACCTTGTTGACGCTTCGCATAGTTAACGACGATACGACGTTGACCACGCTCGATGAAAACAACGAAGAAGGTTACTGCAAACACCAATACTGCAACCAACAGCAGCAGGAGGAAGTGCAGGTCGCCTTGCCGCGCTTGCTCGATAGTATGGGCCACTGCCGGCGGGAGCCCCGCTACAATACCCGCGAAGATAATGATCGAGATACCGTTGCCGATACCGCGTTCAGTAATCTGCTCACCCAGCCACATCAGGAACATTGTCCCGGTTACCAAGCTCACAACCGCAGTAAAGTAGAATGCAAAGCCTGGGTTTAACACCAGGCCCTGCATACCAGGCATATTCGGCAGACCGGTAGCAATACCGATCGACTGGAATATGGCCAATACCAGCGTACCGTAACGGGTGTACTGGCTAATCTTGCGACGGCCAGCCTCCCCTTCTTTCTTGATTTCCGCCAACGCTGGATGAACCACCGTCAGCAGCTGGATAATGATCGACGCCGAGATATACGGCATGATCCCCAGAGCAAAGATAGAAGCACGGCTGAGGGCACCACCAGAGAACATGTTAAACATTTCAATGATAGTGCCTCTCTGCTGCTCAAGCAATTTGGCAAGCACAGTGGCATCGATACCAGGAATCGGAATGAAAGAGCCGATGCGGAAGACAATCAGCGCGCCGATGACAAACAAAAGTCTGCGCTTCAGCTCGCCGAGCCCGCCTTTAGCACTTTGAAAATCTAATCCTGGTTGCTTAGCCATCTGCTACTTATTCCTCAATTTTACCGCCAGCAGCCTCGATAGCAGCACGAGCGCCTTTGGTGACACGCAGACCACGCAGGGTTACCGGACGAGCGACTTCGCCAGAAAGTACAACTTTCGCGAATTCGATCTGGACACCAACTACGTTAGCGGCTTTCAGCGCGTTCAGGTCGATAACATCGCCTTCAACCAGAGCCAGTTCAGACAGACGAACTTCTGCCGTGATCATCGCTTTGCGTGAAGTGAAGCCGAATTTCGGCAGACGACGGTACAGAGGCATCTGACCACCTTCGAAACCACGACGTACGCCACCGCCAGAACGAGACTTCTGACCTTTGTGACCACGGCCGCCAGTTTTACCCAGGCCAGAACCAATACCACGACCTACACGCTTAGGCGCATGCTTGGCACCTTCAGCCGGAGACAGAGTATTTAAACGCATCTGTTACTCCTCAACTTTAACCATGTAGGAAACCAGGTTGACCATACCGCGAACAGCAGGAGTATCCTCGCGCTCTACGGTGTGACCAATACGACGCAGACCCAGACCGAGCAGAGTAGCTTTATGCTTCGGCAGACGGCCAATTGAGCTGCGAGTTTGTGTAACTTTAATAGTCTTAGCCATGGTCAATTACCCCAGAATGTCGGCAACGGATTTACCACGCTTAGCAGCGACCATTTCAGGAGACTTCATATTCGCCAGAGCGTCGATAGTTGCACGAACCACGTTGATCGGGTTGGTGGAACCATAAGCTTTAGCCAATACGTTGTGCACCCCAGCAACTTCGAGAACGGCGCGCATTGCACCGCCCGCGATGATACCGGTACCTTCATGAGCAGGCTGCATGAACACGCGAGAACCCGTGTGAGCGCCCTTAACAGGGTGCTGCAGGGTGCCGCTGTTCAGCGCGACGTTCATCATGTTGCGACGGGCTTTTTCCATCGCTTTCTGGATCGCTGCTGGAACTTCGCGTGCTTTGCCGTAGCCAAAACCAACGCGACCGTTACCATCACCAACTACAGTCAGTGCGGTAAAGCTGAAAATACGGCCACCTTTTACGGTTTTAGATACGCGGTTTACCGCGATCAGCTTTTCCTGCAGTTCGCCAGCTTGTTTTTCGATGTGAGCCATCTTAAACCTCTTCCTTAGAACTGAAGGCCAGCTTCACGGGCAGCATCTGCCAGTGCCTGGACTCGACCATGATATTGGAAACCGGAACGGTCAAAGGATACTTTCGCAATCCCTTTTTCCAACGCGCGCTCAGCCAGAGCTTTACCTACGGCTGCTGCTGCGTCTTTGTTACCGGAATACTTCAGTTGCTCCGCGATAGCTTTTTCTAAAGTAGAAGCGGCTACCAGTACTTCAGAACCGTTTGGAGCAATCACCTGTGCGTAAATGTGACGCGGGGTACGATGTACCACCAGGCGGGTTGCACCCAGCTCTTGGAGCTTGCGGCGTGCGCGGGTCGCACGACGGATACGAGCAGATTTCTTATCCATAGTGTTACCTTACTTCTTCTTAGCCTCTTTGGTACGCACGACTTCGTCGGCGTAACGAACACCTTTGCCTTTGTAAGGCTCAGGACGACGGTAAGCACGCAGATCTGCTGCTACCTGGCCAATTACCTGCTTATCAGCGCCTTTCAGCACGATTTCAGTTTGGCTTGGGCATTCAGCAGTGATACCTGCCGGCAGCTGGTGATCGATAGGGTGAGAGAAGCCCAGGGCCAAATTCACCACGTTGCCTTTAACGGCAGCACGATAACCAACACCTACCAGTTGAAGCTTTTTGGTGAAGCCTTCGGTAACACCAACAACCATTGCGTTCAGCAGAGCGCGCGTGGTACCCGCTTGAGCCCATGCGTTAGCAAAACCTTCGCGCGGAGCGAAAGTCAGTGCGTTAGCTTCTTGCTTCACTTCAACGGCGTCGTGGATAGTACGAGTCAACTCGCCGTTTTTACCCTTAATCGAAATAACCTGACCGTTGAGTTTTACCTCTACGCCGGCAGGAATGACGACGGGTGCTTTTGCAACACGAGACATTCTTTCCTCCCGAATTAAGCTACGTAGCAGATAATCTCGCCACCAAGACCAGCCTGGCGAGCTGCACGATCGGTCATAACACCTTTAGAGGTAGAAACAACAGCGATACCCAAACCGGCCATAACTTTTGGCAGCTCATCTTTTTTCTTGTAGATGCGCAGACCTGGACGGCTGATACGTTGAATGCTTTCTACCACAGCTTTGCCCTGGAAGTACTTCAGTACCAGTTCCAGAACAGGCTTGGCGTCGCCTTCGATTTTGAAATCTTCAATAAAACCTTCTTCCTTCAGCACGTTGGCAATTGCCACTTTCAGCTTGGAGGAAGGCATGGTGACCGCAACTTTGTTCGCGGCTTGACCGTTACGGATACGGGTCAGCATATCCGCGATCGGATCTTGCATGCTCATCTGTCTTTACTCCCGTGATTCAATTGGTAATTACCAGCTAGCCTTTTTCAAGCCTGGTACTTCACCGCGCATAGCGGCTTCACGAAGCTTAATACGGCTCAACCCGAATTTGCCCACATAACCATGTGGACGGCCAGTTTGGCGGCAGCGTTTACGCTGACGAGACGGGCTGGAATCACGCGGCAGAGTTTGCAGCTTGAGAACGGCATTCCAACGATCTTCATCGGATGCGTTCACATCAGAGATAATAGCTTTCAGTTCAGCGCGTTTTGCAAAGAACTTGTCAGCTAATTTCACGCGCTTGACTTCGCGTGCTTTCATTGATTGCTTAGCCATCAGTAACCCTGCCTTACTTGCGGAACGGGAAGTTAAAAGCAGCCAGCAGCGCGCGGCCTTCATCATCAGATTTCGCAGTAGTGGTAATGGTAATATCCAAACCACGAACGCGATCGACTTTGTCGTAGTCGATTTCTGGGAAGATGATTTGCTCACGCACGCCCATGCTGTAGTTGCCACGGCCATCGAATGACTTGGCGGACAGGCCACGGAAGTCACGGATACGTGGAACAGCAATGGAGATCAGGCGCTCAAGGAACTCCCACATGCGTTCGCCACGCAGAGTTACTTTACAGCCGATCGGATAGCCCTGACGGATTTTGAAGCCTGCAACAGATTTGCGGGCTTTGGTGATCAACGGTTTTTGACCGGAGATAGCTGTCAGGTCCGCTGCGGCGTTATCCAGCAGTTTCTTGTCAGCAATCGCTTCACCAACACCCATGTTCAGGGTGATCTTCTCGACCCGAGGGACTTGCATGACAGAGTTGTAATCAAACTGAGACATCAGTTGTTTGACTACCTCGTCTTTGTAGTAATCATGCAGTTTCGCCATCGTATTACTCCAAATTACTTGATAGTTTCGCTGTTAGATTTGAAGAAACGGACTTTTTTGCCGTCTTCGAATCTAAAGCCTACACGGTCAGCCTTGCCGGTAGCCGCGTTGAAGATAGCAATGTTAGAAACCTGAATTGCAGCTTCTTTTTCAACAATGCCGCCTGGTTGGTTCAGAGCCGGAACCGGCTTCTGGTGTTTCTTAACCAGGTTGATGCCTTCAACAATGACCTTGCCAGCAGACAGGACATTTTTTACTTTACCGCGCTTACCTTTGTCTTTCCCGGTAATCACGATAACTTCGTCATCACGACGGATCTTCGCTGCCATGTTCGCTCCTTAGAGTACTTCTGGTGCCAGAGAGATAATTTTCATGAACTTCTCATTACGCAGTTCACGAGTTACCGGCCCAAAAATACGCGTACCGATTGGCTGCTCGCTGTTATTGTTCAAAATAACGCATGCATTGCCATCGAAGCGAATGACAGAACCGTCCGGGCGACGTACACCCTTCTTGGTGCGCACCACTACCGCCTTCAGAACATCGCCTTTCTTCACCTTACCGCGAGGAATTGCTTCCTTGATGGTAATTTTGATGATGTCGCCGACGCCTGCGTAGCGACGGTGCGAGCCACCTAGAACCTTGATACACATTACGCGACGTGCACCGGAGTTGTCGGCGACGTTCAGCATAGTCTGTTCTTGGATCATTTTAGTGCTCCGCTAATGTCAACTACTACTTTAAAGACCCAAGTAAAAATTAGGCCGTTGAAAAGCCCCATAACCGAGGGCGCAGCATTATAACACCGCTTACTTGGTATGGGTAGAAAAAATAAACGGCTCATTTTCTGAGCCGTTTATTAAGTGAGAGCCAGCTACTCTATTACAGAATCGCTTTCTCTACAACGCGAACCAGCGTCCAGGACTTGGTCTTGGACAGTGGGCGGCATTCGCGGATTTCCACCACGTCGCCGGTACCACATTCGTTGTTCTCGTCATGTACGTGCAGCTTGGTCGTACGTTTGATGAATTTCCCGTAGATCGGGTGCTTCACAGTACGTTCGATAGCAACAACGATGGATTTCTCCATTTTATCGCTAACAACACGACCCTGCAGGGTACGGATAACTTCAGTCATTTACACACCCGCCTTTTGAGTCAGTAAAGTCTTAACGCGTGCGACGTCACGACGCACTTGTTTCAACAGGTGAGTTTGTTGCAGCTGGCCACTGGCCGCCTGCATGCGCAAGTTGAATTGCTCACGCAGCAGGTTGAGCAGCTCGGCATTCAGCTCTTCAACGCTTTTTTCACGCAGCTCTTGTGCTTTCATTACATCACCGTCTTAGTTACAAAGGTGGTTTTGATCGGCAGTTTCGCTGCTGCCAGTTTGAATGCCTCGCGGGCAACCTCTTCTGGCACGCCGTCCATTTCGTACAGGACCTTACCAGGCTGGATCAGGGCAACCCAATACTCCACGTTACCCTTACCTTTACCCATACGCACTTCCAGCGGCTTCTCGGTGATCGGTTTGTCCGGGAATACACGGATCCAGATCTTGCCTTGACGCTTAACTGCACGAGTCATTGCACGACGAGCTGCTTCGATTTGACGAGCAGTCAGACGGCCACGGCCAACAGCTTTCAGACCGAAAGTGCCGAAGCTAACATCCGTACCTTGCGCCAGACCACGGTTGCGGCCCTTGTGCACCTTACGGAATTTTGTACGCTTTGGTTGTAACATCAGCGACTCTCCTTACTTGCGGCCTTTACGCTGCTGCTTTTTAGGTTGAGCAGCCGGTTCCGGTTGTTCAACTGCAGCCATACCACCCAGGATCTCACCTTTGAAGATCCATACCTTAACGCCGATTACACCATAAGTGGTGTGCGCTTCAGATGTGTTGTAGTCGATGTCCGCACGCAGAGTGTGCAATGGAACACGACCTTCGCGGTACCATTCGGTACGTGCGATTTCAGCGCCGCCAAGACGGCCGCTTACTTCAACTTTGATACCTTTAGCGCCAAGACGCATTGCGTTCTGTACTGCACGCTTCATAGCACGACGGAACATCACGCGACGTTCCAGCTGAGAAGTGATGCTGTCAGCAACCAATTTAGCGTCGAGTTCCGGTTTACGGACTTCGGCGATGTTGATCTGTGCAGGAACGCCAGCGATGTCCGCTACGACCTTGCGCAGTTTTTCGACGTCTTCACCTTTCTTGCCGATAACGATGCCTGGGCGAGCAGTGTGAATGGTCACACGGATGCTCTTCGCAGGACGCTCGATAACGATGCGAGAAACGGAAGCTTTCGACAGTTCCTTAGTCAGGAATTGACGAACTTTAAAGTCGCTGTCCAGGTTGTCAGCGAATTCTTTGGTATTCGCATACCAAGTAGAGTTCCAAGGTTTGACAATACCCAGGCGAATACCATTAGGATGTACTTTCTGACCCATTGCTAGTCTCCAGAGTCTCAGCGATCGGACACAACCACAGTAATGTGGCTGGTGCGCTTCAGGATGCGATCTGCACGACCTTTTGCACGCGGCATAATGCGCTTCATGCTTGGGCCTTCGTCTACGAAGATTTTCGTAACTTTCAGATCATCGATGTCAGCGCCATCGTTGTGTTCTGCGTTAGCAATGGCAGACTCCAGCACTTTCTTAACCAGACCAGCAGCTTTCTTGTTGGTGTAGGTCAGAGTTTCCAGAGCTTGCGACACTTTCTTACCGCGAATCAGGTCAGCAACAAGGCGAACCTTCTGAGCAGAAGAACGAGCGTGGCGATGTTTAGCGATAGTTTCCATCTCTTCCTCCTACCTTAGCGCTTTTTAGCTTTTTTATCAGCCGCATGGCCGCGATAAGTACGAGTCGGCGCGAATTCACCCAGTTTGTGACCGACCATTTCATCGGAAACGAACACTGGTACGTGCTGACGACCATTATGGACAGCGATGGTCAAACCGATCATGTTAGGAAAGATCGTTGAACGACGGGACCAAGTGCGCAAAGGCTTCTTGTCACCGCTTTCCACCGCTTTCTCTACCTTCTTCAGCAAGTGCAGGTCAATAAAAGGACCTTTCTTGAGAGAACGTGGCATGGCTTATCCTCTAATTATTTTTTGCTACGGCGACGTACGATGAACTTATCAGTACGCTTGTTGCTACGGGTCTTCTTACCTTTGGTCTGAACGCCCCACGGAGTTACCGGGTGCTTACCAAAGTTACGACCTTCACCACCACCGTGCGGGTGATCTACCGGGTTCATCGCCGTACCGCGAACGGTAGGACGAACACCACGCCAACGTGCAGCACCTGCTTTACCCAGAACGCGAAGCATGTGTTCAGCGTTACCGACTTCACCCAGGGTGGCGCGGCAATCAGCTGGAACTTTACGCATTTCGCCGGAGCGCAGACGCAGAGTTACGTAGGAACCATCACGAGCAACGATCTGAACGTAGGCGCCAGCGGAGCGAGCCATCTGGCCGCCTTTACCTGGTTTCATTTCTACGTTGTGAACCGTTGAACCAACTGGAATGTTGCGCATCGGCAGGGTGTTACCCGCTTTGATTGCAGCATCAACGCCAGATTGAATCTGGTCACCAGCTTTCAGGCCTTTCGGCGCCAGGATGTAACGGCGTTCGCCGTCTTTGTACAGAACCAGCGCGATGTTCGCGGAACGGTTCGGATCGTACTCCAGACGCTCAACCACAGCAGGGATACCGTCTTTGTTGCGCTTGAAGTCAACCAGACGATAATGTTGCTTGTGGCCACCACCGATATGACGGGTGGTGATACGGCCATTGTTGTTACGACCACCGCTTTTGCTCAGTTTTTCCAGCAGCGGGGCATAAGGTTTACCCTTGTGCAGCTCAGGGTTAACCACTTTAACAACGTGGCGACGACCCGGAGATGTAGGTTTACATTTAACAATTGCCATTGTTCTTACTCCTCCGACTTACTCTGCGCCGCCGATGAAGTCCAGATTCTGGCCTTCTTTCAGGGTGACGTAAGCTTTTTTCCAGTCGCTACGACGACCAACACGCTGACCGTGACGCTTCACTTTCCCTTTAACTACCAGGGTGTTCACGTCTTCGACTTCGACTTCAAACAGTTTCTGCACTGCAGCTTTGATTTCTGCTTTGGTCGCGTCTTTGGCAACTTTGAGAACGATGGTGTTGCTTTTTTCCATCGCAGCGGATGCTTTTTCAGATACGTGCGGTGCACGCAGCACTTTCAGCAAACGTTCTTCACGGATCATGCCAGCATCTCCTCAACTTGCTTCACAGCATCAGCAGTCATAACCACTTTGTCGAAGGCGATCAGGCTAACCGGATCGATACCTGCTACATCGCGCACGTCAACCTTGTACAGGTTGCGAGCTGCCAGGAACAGATTCTCATCCAGTTCACCGGTCACGATCAGCACGTCTTCCAGAGCCATATCTTTCAGTTTCTGTGCCAGCAGCTTAGTTTTAGGCGCTTCTACAGAGAACTTCTCGACAACGATCAGACGATCTTGACGTACCAGTTCGGACAGGATGCTTTTCAGCGCGCCGCGGTACATCTTTTTGTTTACTTTCTGACTGTGGTCCTGTGGCTTAGCAGCAAAGGTCACGCCGCCTGAACGCCAGATCGGGCTCTTTACAGAACCTGAACGCGCACGGCCGGTGCCTTTCTGACGCCATGGCTTTTTGCCGGAACCAGTTACTTCAGCACGGGTCTTCTGAGCACGGGTACCTTGACGGGCACCTGCTGCATAAGCAACAACAACCTGGTGTACCAGCGCTTCGTTGAAATCACGACCGAAGGTAGTTTCGGAAACAGTCAGCGCGCTTTGCGCGTCTTTCAATACTAATTCCATTGCTATCCCCTTACGCCTTCACAGCTGGTTTAACGATCAGGTTGCCACCGGTTGCGCCCGGTACAGCACCCTTAACCAGCAGCAGGTTGCGCTCAGCGTCAACACGTACTACGTCCAGGCTCTGAACGGTTACGCGCTCATCACCCAGGTGGCCAGCCATTTTCTTGCCTTTGAACACTTTGCCCGGAGTCTGGTTCTGACCGATAGAACCCGGAACGCGGTGAGACAAGGAGTTACCGTGGGTAGCGTCTTGGGTACGGAAGTTCCAGCGCTTAACAGTGCCAGCAAAACCTTTACCTTTAGAAGTACCGGTAACATCGACTTTTTTAACGTCAGCGAAGATTTCTACGCTAATTTCCTGACCTGCAGCGAATTCTTGACCTTCTTCAAGGCGGAATTCCCACAGACCACGGCCAGCTTCAACGCCAGCTTTAGCGAAATGGCCCGCTTCCGGCTTGGTTACACGGTTAGCTTTTTTGCTACCGGTGGTAACCTGAACGGCACGGTAACCGTCGGTGTCCAGGCTTTTAACCTGAGTCACGCGGTTCGCTTCAATTTCAATTACGGTTACTGGGATAGAAACGCCATCTTCAGTGAAGATACGGGTCATACCCACTTTTTTACCGACTAAACCAATCATTGTTTCAACCTCTCAATCGCTCAATGACCTGATTAACCCAGGCTGATCTGCACGTCTACACCGGCAGCCAGATCCAGACGCATCAGAGCATCAACGGTTTTCTCGGTTGGCTCAACGATGTCAACCAGACGCTTGTGAGTGCGAATCTCGTACTGATCGCGCGCGTCTTTGTTGACGTGCGGAGAAATCAGAACGGTAAAGCGCTCTTTGCGAGTTGGCAGCGGGATCGGACCACGGACTTGCGCACCAGTGCGCTTTGCAGTCTCGACGATTTCCGCGGTTGATTGATCGATCAGACGATGATCAAACGCTTTCAGGCGGATACGGATTCTTTGGTTCTGCATGAGACCAGAGCTCCAATTATTTATAAACGTAAATAATTACTCCTCACACCCATTTCGATTGATGGGGGAGTGTAATCGTCAACATATAACCCCCATATCGGGAGTATTGTTCGAGAGGCAAAAAAGGCCTGCCAATCGACTGATTCGCTAAAATCAGGCTTACCAAGATTAGGTAAGCCCGCGCATTATACGCAAAATGGCCGAGGAAGCAAGCCGCAGTTGGAAATATGCTCAGGAAATCGTCATTTTTGCGCGCTCAGATGCAGTCGCGAGATGAAGGCGGCAAACAGGGTATGAATTATGCTTGGTAGGGACGCTCCCCTGCCCCGCCGTAAAAACGGTTGCCGGCAGGAGAAACGATGACGAACAGAAGGCAGGTTTACTCTTTGCGCTCTAGAACCTGAGCCTGGGCATAGTTTTGAATACCGAGGCGAGCGATCAGATCCAGCTCGGTTTCCAGCCAGTCGATATGCTCTTCTTCATCGGCCAGGATGTCGATCATTAAATCGCGGCTGACGTAATCGTGGATCGAGTCGGCATAGGCGATACCTTCGCGCAGGTTTTTGGCACCCGCCAGCTCCAGCGCCAAATCGGAACGCAGCATCTCTTCAATGTCTTCGCCGATGTTCAGCTTGCCGAGATCTTGCAGGTTCGGGATCCCTTCCAGGAACAGGATACGCTCGATGTAGCGATCGGCATGTTTCATTTCGTCGATCGACTCGTGGTACTCCTTGTCGTTGAGGCGCATTAACCCCCAATTCTTGAACATGCGCGCGTGCAGGAAATATTGATTGATGGCAACCAGCTCGTTACCGAGCAGCTTGTTGAGGTGAGCAATGATCTTTTTATCGCCTTTCATAGGTAATTCCTCCTGGCCAGTTCTAAAAGTGTAGAACCTGTAAGCCAAGAGTCAAAAATAACCTTACCCTTTGTTAGGCAACTTCATGCATTGGGATGATAGTTCCGCGTTCCTCCACCATAATCTGTCTTGCCTGACGAATGCACTTTCCACAATCGGTACCAATCGGCACAAGTTCACGCAGCTGCTTCATGGTATGGGGATTGTGCTGACGCACCGCATTACGGATCGCTTTGTCAGTCACCGCATTACACAGACATACATACATAGAGAGACTCACTTCTTAAACAATGCACTGAGTCTAAATGGGAATGGTTTTTATTTCAATTAAGATTTAAACAAATTGCATAAAAAAAGGGCACCGAAGTGCCCTTTTTTGTGTCGAAAAAATTATTCGCGATTAAGCGATAACTTTAGCAACAACACCTGCGCCAACGGTACGGCCGCCTTCACGGATTGCGAAACGCAGACCGTCGTCCATCGCGATTGGGTGAATCAGGGTTACAACCATGTTCACGTTGTCGCCTGGCATTACCATCTCTACGCCTTCTGGCAGTTCGATGGTACCGGTCACGTCAGTTGTACGGAAGTAGAACTGTGGACGGTAGCCTTTGAAGAATGGAGTGTGACGACCACCTTCATCTTTGCTCAGGATGTACACTTCAGATTCGAACTGGGTGTGTGGCTTGATAGAGCCTGGCTTCGCCAGTACCTGACCACGTTCGATTTCTTCACGCTTGATACCACGCAGCAGAACACCTACGTTCTCACCAGCACGGCCTTCGTCCAGCAGTTTGCGGAACATTTCAACGCCAGTACAGGTAGACTTAACGGTGTCTTTGATACCAACGATTTCAACTTCTTCGCCAACTTTGATGATACCGCGCTCAACACGACCGGTAACAACGGTACCACGACCGGAGATGGAGAATACGTCTTCGATTGGCAGCAGGAACGGCTTGTCGATAGCACGCTCTGGCTCTGGGATGTAGCTGTCCAGTGCTTCAGCCAGTTCGATGATTTTCGCTTCCCACTCAGCTTCGCCTTCCAGCGCTTTCAGCGCGGAACCGCGGATTACTGGCAGGTCGTCGCCTGGGAAGTCGTAAGCGGACAGCAGTTCGCGAACTTCCATTTCTACCAGTTCCAGCAGCTCTTCATCATCAACCATGTCGCATTTGTTCATGAATACGATGATGAAAGGAACGCCAACCTGACGACCCAGCAGGATGTGCTCACGGGTCTGAGGCATTGGGCCGTCAGTCGCAGCAACTACCAGGATCGCGCCGTCCATCTGCGCAGCACCGGTGATCATGTTTTTCACGTAGTCGGCGTGCCCTGGGCAGTCAACGTGCGCGTAGTGACGAGTCGGGGTGTCATACTCAACGTGAGAGGTGTTGATGGTGATACCACGAGCTTTTTCTTCTGGCGCGTTATCGATCTGGTCGAAAGCACGTGCAGAACCGCCGTAGGTTTTAGCCAGAACGGTGGTGATCGCTGCAGTCAGGGTAGTTTTACCGTGGTCAACGTGGCCGATAGTACCAACGTTAACGTGCGGTTTTGTACGTTCAAATTTTTCTTTAGACACGGCTATATTCCTTACTATAGCGCTCTCCCCTTCTGGAGAGAGCACGGGACTTTGGTTTTAACCCTGCGGCTTATTTGCCACGGGCTTCGATTACGGCCTGAGCGACGTTGTTCGGTGCATCATCATACTTCAGGAATTCCATGGTGTATGATGCGCGACCTTTAGTCAGAGAACGCAGCTGAGTTGCGTAGCCGAACATTTCGGACAACGGTACTTCAGCGTGGATCTTAACGCCAGTCACTTCAGATTCCTGACCGCGCAGCATGCCGCGACGACGGCTCAAGTCACCGATAACGTCACCGGTGTTCTCTTCTGGAGTCTCAACTTCAACCTTCATGATAGGCTCAAGCAGAACTGGTTTCGCTTTCTTAAAGCCTTCTTTAAAGGCGATAGACGCGGCCAGTTTAAACGCCAGTTCAGAGGAGTCAACGTCGTGGTAAGAACCGAAGTGCAGACGAATACCCATGTCTACTACCGGGTAACCAGCCAACGGACCAGACTTCAGCTGCTCCTGGATGCCTTTATCAACGGCAGGGATGTATTCGCCAGGAATTACACCACCTTTGATGTCGTTGATGAACTCGTAACCTTTCGGGTTAGAGCCCGGCTCCAGTGGGTACATGTCGATCACAACGTGACCGTACTGACCGCGACCACCAGACTGCTTGGCGTGCTTACCTTCAACATCGGTAATCTTCGCGCGAATCGCTTCGCGGTAAGCTACCTGAGGTTTGCCCACGTTAGCTTCAACGTTGAATTCACGCTTCATGCGGTCAACGATGATGTCGAGGTGCAGTTCACCCATACCGGCGATGATGGTCTGGTTAGACTCTTCGTCAGTCCATACGCGGAATGACGGGTCTTCTTTAGCCAGACGGCCCAGAGCCAGACCCATTTTTTCCTGGTCAGCTTTGGTTTTCGGTTCAACGGCGATAGAGATTACCGGCTCAGGGAATTCCATACGCTCCAGGATGATTGGAGAGTCTGGATCACACAGGGTGTCCCCGGTGGTCACGTCTTTCAGACCGATCGCAGCGGCGATGTCGCCTGCGCGAACTTCTTTGATCTCTTCACGCTTGTTGGCGTGCATCTGAACGATACGGCCGAAACGCTCGCGCGCAGACTTAACGGAGTTCAGCACGGTGTCGCCGGAGTTAACAACGCCGGAGTACACGCGGAAGAAGGTCAAGTTACCTACGAACGGGTCGGTAGCGATTTTGAACGCCAGAGCAGAGAACGGCTCGTCATCACTTGCGTGACGCTCAGCCGGAGTGTCTTTACCGTCGTCCAGGATACCGTTGATCGCAGGAACGTCAGTTGGTGCCGGCAGGTATTCGATTACCGCATCCAGCATCGCCTGCACGCCCTTGTTCTTGAACGCAGAACCGCAGGTAACCAGGATGATTTCGTTGTTCAGTACGCGCTGACGCAGAGCAGTTTTGATTTCTTCCTCGGTCAGCTCTTCGCCGCCCAAGTATTTTTCCATCAGCTCTTCGGAAGCTTCCGCAGCGGACTCGATCAGGTTCTGGCGCCATTCTTCAGCCAGATCCATCATGTCAGCCGGGACGTCTTCGTATTCGAAGGTTACGCCTGCGTCTTCTTCGTTCCAGTTGATCGCCTTCATTTTCACCAGGTCGATAACGCCGGTGAATTTGTCTTCTGCGCCGATAGCCAGCTGCAGAGGAACAGGGTTGGCGCCCAGACGAGATTTGATCTGGCCTACAACTTTCAGGAAGTTAGCGCCCATACGGTCCATTTTGTTAACGAACGCGATACGTGGCACTTTGTATTTGTTAGCCTGACGCCATACGGTTTCAGACTGTGGCTGAACACCACCAACAGCACAGTAAACCATTACCGCGCCATCCAGCACACGCATGGAACGTTCTACTTCGATGGTGAAGTCAACGTGCCCTGGGGTGTCGATGATGTTTACGCGATGCGGTTCGAACTGCTTGGCCATACCAGACCAGAAGGCAGTAGTCGCTGCAGAAGTGATGGTAATACCACGCTCCTGCTCCTGTTCCATCCAGTCCATGGTGGCAGCGCCGTCATGAACTTCACCGATTTTGTGGTTTACACCGGTGTAGAACAGAATACGTTCGGTAGTGGTGGTTTTACCGGCGTCGATGTGAGCACTGATACCGATGTTGCGGTAGCGTGCAATGGGTGTTGTACGAGCCATTTGATTCCTCTATTCCTAGGGCGTTCAAGTTCAGTTAACCCAAGCGGGCCGATTTGACGCGCCCGCTTGGTTAGCATGACTACAGCCGGGTGATTACCAGCGGTAGTGGGCGAACGCCTTGTTGGCTTCGGCCATACGGTGAACGTCTTCACGCTTCTTAACAGCAGAACCTTTGTTCTCTGCTGCGTCAGACAGCTCGTTCGCCAGGCGCAGAGCCATGGATTTATCACCGCGTTTACGTGCAGCATCAACGATCCAACGCATTGCCAGAGCATTACGACGAACCGGGCGGACTTCAACTGGTACCTGATAAGTAGAACCGCCAACGCGACGCGACTTAACTTCTACAGTCGGGCGAACGTTGTCGAGAGCGACTTCGAAAGCTTCCAGGTGATCTTTACCAGAACGCTGAGCCAGGGTCTCCAGCGCGGTATAGACGATTGCTTCTGCAGTAGATTTTTTACCGTCTACCATCAGGATATTTACAAATTTGGCCAGCAGCTCAGATCCGAACTTAGGATCTGGCAGGATTTTACGTTGGCCGATTACGCGACGACGTGGCATGGAAATACTCCGTTGTTAATTCAGGATTGTCCAAAACTCTACGAGTTTATTTTGACATTAAAGTTAAAACGTTTGGCCTTACTTAACGGAGAACCATTAAGCCTTTGGCTTCTTCACGCCGTACTTGGAACGAGCTTGCTTACGGTCTTTAACACCGGAGCAGTCAAGTGCACCACGGACGGTGTGGTAACGCACACCTGGCAGGTCTTTTACACGACCGCCACGGATCAGGATTACGGAGTGTTCCTGCAGGTTGTGGCCTTCGCCACCGATGTAGGAAGTCACTTCGAAACCGTTGGTCAAACGCACACGGCAAACTTTACGCAGTGCGGAGTTTGGTTTTTTCGGGGTAGTGGTGTATACGCGGGTGCATACGCCACGTTTCTGCGGGCAGGCTTCCAGCGCTGGAACGTTGCTTTTAGCAGCCTTCACAGAGCGTGGTTTGCGAACCAGCTGGTTAATTGTTGCCATTAAAAAAGCTCCTGGTTTTTGCTTCGTACTAGCTTCGTAAACATGTGATAAATCCCCTCGTATGCACTATTGGCAAAGTACGAGGACGCAGAATTTTAGGGCTGACCAGTATGGGTGTCAAGAAATATACAACATCACTCTCATTACCAGGCCATTTGGCTGCGGTGTTGTTCGGTTAATTCAACGAAGTGATTATAGCCGACGACAGTGATTTTGTGCGAAAAATGACCAACCAATCCCCGAGCTTCCAGGTCGTCCTGCAGCGCATAAAGGGATATGGGGGCGGCGAGCAGCGATTCAAGATGGGCGCTGCCGGCAAGGCCTGCAAGCACGCCGTCCTGCAGCAGCAGCAGCGCGTCACCCTCCGCCGTCAGGCGCAGCAGCGCAGGCAAGTCACATTGGTTTGGCGAGTGGCTCAGGGTATACAGCATCAGAGGATCCTAAAACGTCATCACGGCGTCGTAGCCGGCCAGTTCGCGGCGCAGTTCGTCCGGCGCCAGCACCTCGGCATCCAGCACCCAATCGGTCACCTGGCTCAGCCCACGCTCCTGCAGCGAAGCCTGGCACAGATAGCACCGCTCCACGTCATACAGCGGCAGCACGCCGAAGGTGGCGATGTAATTGCGCGCCAAAATCTTTTCCGGTTGCTGGCCCGGCAACAGCTGCAATACGCCGTCGCCGACAAAAAACACCCCCAAATCTTCACTGAGCGCTGACGTGGCGAGCAGCGCATCCAGCCCTTCCCTGCCGCCGGCGCCGCCGTGCGGCCCGTGGGTGAAAACAAAAGCGACTCGTTTCATCATATCCTCAGAACTGCACCAGACGGTCGCAACTCAGCGACGCTTCGGCCAGGGAACCCAGCCCGCTCAGGGTAAAGCCGGGCTGCAGGTTGGCGCTTGCCAGCCCCTGTTGCGCCGCCTCCTGTTCGTCGGTGACCCCACGGCGCAACGCGGCGGCTACGCAGACGTTGAGCGCTACGCCGTGTTGCTGCGCCAGTTGCGTCCAGCCGCGCACCAGGTCGAACTCGTCGCTGGCAGGCGCGGTCAGCTGGTTGGCGTTCAGCACGCCCTCACGGTAGAAAAAGACGCTGGAAAGCCGGTGCCCTTTCGCCAACAAAGCCTGAGCGAACTGATAGGCGCTGCTGGCCTGCTGCGTGCCGTAAGCCGGGCCGGTGACCAATAGGCAATAATCGAGCATCAACGGTCGCTTCCCAACAGATCGCCGCTCTTGAACTGGCGGATGTACAGATACACGGTGTGTTTGGAGATGTTCAGGCGATCCGCCACCTGGTTGATCGCATCCTTGATGTCGAAGATGCCTTTCTCATAGAGGTTGAGCACCACCTGGCGATTCTTGGCGTTATTGGACACCGAGCGGTCGGCGTTCACCTCTTCGATGGTGAACTCGAGCGTCTGCGCCACCAGATCGTCGACGGAAGACGCAAAATTCACCGACGACGGCACGTCCTGCGTGGCCGGCGGCATAAAGGTCTGCATGATCTGCGAGAACGGTACGTCGAGGTTCATGTTGATGCACAGCAAGCCGATCACCCGCTGCTCGCGATTGCGAATGGCGATGGTCACCGACTTCATCAACACGCCGCTCTTGGCGCGGGTAAAGTAGGCTTTCGACACGCTGCTGTCGTCGCCGGCCATGTCGTGCAGCATGCGCAGCGCCAGATCGGTGATCGGCGAGCCGATTTTACGCCCGGTATGTTCACCGTTGGCGATGCGTACCGCTGAGCTGTTCAGGTCTTCCAGCGCGTGCAGTACGATCTCGCAGTGGCCGCCGATCAACATCGCCAGCCCGTCGACCACCGCTTCATAGGATTTCAGGATTTCATGATCCGTTTGAGTAAACGGACGTTCATTCAGCAAATCAAGTTCGCTGGCTTCGCTGGATAAAAGCGAATTCGACATCGAAGATACCACCCTCATAGATCGCCTGTGCCAGGGGGCGCAGCTAAAACCGCTCGAACCGGATCGCTGCCGTCGTCGGCACGCTGCAGCGCGGCCGGCTGAGAGCGCCATCAAACGGCACGATGACATCCGCGGGCGAGGCGGCCGGGAACAATTTTAGGTACACGCCCTAAGGGGCAGACGCATGACTGATAAGTCAGAATTATTAGTCTAGCAAAGCGGCCGGAGCAAAGTCCTTGCGTTTGCGCGTGGTATTGACGTTAAGCCCGATGCCCGGCAGGCGTCAAGCGTTCAATGGAGAGAGAGGCGGCGGGGGCCGAAATGAAAACCGCCGCGGAGGGCATCCGCGGCGGGGGCAAACAAAGCGGCGATGTTATTTCGCTTTGGCGTCGGCTTTCGCGTCCGCCGGTTTTTCGGCTTTAGCGTCGGCTTTCGGCGCCGCTTTCACGTCCAGCAGCTCAACGTCGAAGACCAGCGTGGAGTTAGCCGGGATGCCCGGAACGCCGGTTTTGCCGTAGGCCAGCGCCGGTGGGATCACCAGCTTGATTTTGCCGCCTTTCTTGATGTGCTTCAGGCCTTCGGTCCAGCCTGGGATCACGCCGTCCAGACGGAACGACAGCGGCTCGCCGCGGGTGTAGGAGTTATCGAACTCGGTACCGTCGGTCAGGGTGCCTTTGTAGTTCACCACCACGGTGTCGCTGTCTTTCGGCGCTTCACCCGCGCCCGGCTTCTCTACCTGGTACAGCAGGCCGGATTCGGTTTTCTTCACGCCTTTTTCTTTAGCGAAGCTATCGCGGTACTTGGCGCCTTTGGTTTCGTTGTCCTTGGCGTCCTGCTCCATCTTCGCCTGAGCGGAAGCCTTCACGCGCGCTTCGAAGCCCTGCAGGGTCTTCTCGATGTCGGCGTCGTTCAGCTTGCTCTTGTTGGCGAACGCGTCCTGAACGCCGGCAATCAGCTGATCTTTGTCCAGCTTGATGCCCAGCTTCTCTTGCTCTTTCAGAGAGTTGTCCATGTAACGGCCGAGAGAGGCGCCCAGTGCGTAGGCCGCTTGCTCGTCGTCGTTTTTGAACTTGCCGGTGCTCGGTGCTGCTGCCGCGTCCGCTGGTTTAGCGGCTTCTGCCGGTTTGGCGGCATCGGCTGCCATGACCTGGGTCGCATTCAGAGCAAAAGCCATGGTGGTTGCCAGAAGCGTGACTTTAAACAAAGATTTCATCCATTTCTCCAGTGTCTGAAGCAATGCCCCAAACAATCATTAGGTAAGATAACCGGGCTACTATAGCTGCCTGAAACAAAACAAAACAGTCGCACAGGTAACCAATCGAGTCAAAGTGTGACTCCCGCTTTGCCAAGAAGTTTCCCCCTGCGTGCTACTCCCATGATAAATCAGATTTTTCTTGCGGAATATTCGGCCAGGCTCGCAAAAAACGGCAGATCGAGCGTGCAACTTTTCAGCACTTTACACTGTCGATCGCAACGTTGCGCGCCGTCTGGAGAAATAGCGCGAGCAAACCCGGCGCCAGCTGTTACCATAGCGCCGAATCAGGATTTTATCGCGTCAGAGGTAGCCTCATGCACAACGCCGACATTCAACGCCTGCTACAGCGGCTTGAAGAACTGGAAAGCCGTCAGGCCTTCCAAGAGCTCACCATCGAAGAGCTCAACCAGACCGTCATCCAGCATCAAATGGAAATGCTGAAGATGCGCGAACACCTGCGCATGTTGACCGACAAGCTGCGCTCGACCCAAACCTCAATGATCGCCTCGCAATCGGAAGAAACCCCTCCGCCGCACTATTGAGGGCTCGCCATGCGGTTATTTCAGGCGTGCCAACCCTTCGACGGCACGCTCGAGATACCGGCGCGGGCACCCCAGGTTGATACGGATAAAACCGCGCCCCTGCGGGCCGAAACCGCTGCCCATCGACGGCGCCAGCTTCGCCACCGCCACCAGCGCCTGCTGCAAGTCTGTATCGCTCAAACCCAGCGAGCGGCAATCCAGCCAGGCGAGATAGGTCCCTTCAGCCTGGGTCATCGCGCACCAGGGCACGGCGGCCGCCAGCGCTTGCTCAAACCAACGCCGATTCTCCGCCAGGTAGTCGAGCAGCTCATCAAGCCAGGCAGCGCCCCGTTGATAGGCCGCGGTCGCCGCCGTCATCGACAGCGCGTTGAATACATCCAGCCCGTGGGCGTTCAGCCGATCGGCAAACGCCTGCCGAAGCCGGGCGTTGGGGATCAGGAAATTCGAAATACGCAGCGAGGAGAGGCCGAACGTTTTGCTGGCGGACGTCGCCGCAATCACCCGCTCGCGATATTCCTCGCCCAGATGCAACACCGACGTAAACGTCTCGCCGGGCAGCAGCAGATCGGCCCAAATTTCATCGGAGATCACCGTGACGTCATAGGCGTGGCAGAGCGCCATGAGCCGCTCCAGTTCATCGCGGCGCCAGCAACGGCCGGTTGGATTGTGCGGGTTGCACAGCAACAACAGCGGCGGTTTACGCTGCGCCAGGCAGGCGGCCAGCTGGTCGAAATCGATCCGGTATCCCTGCGGGGTTTCCCGCAGCGGGTTTTCAATCACCTCTCTGCCGTTCATGGTGACTATCTTGGCGAACGAGCCATAATACGGCCCTTGCACCACCACCCCGTCCCCCGGCTTGCTGAGCAGTTGGATCAGCATCGCCAGCCCCGGCACCACCCCTTCAATCGACGTGAACCACTCGCGCCGCAGCGGCAAGCCGTGCCGCTTGGCAAACCAGTCGATCGCCGCCTCATAGTAAGCGTCGTCGCGTTCGCTGTAGCCAAAGACGCCGTGGTTCACCCGCTGATGCAGCGCCTGCTGCACCTCTGGTGGGCACGGAAAGTCGAAATCGGACACCCACATCGGCAACAGTTCGCTGCCGTCCAGTTGCAGATAGCGGTCGATGAAGTCCCACTTCACGGAGCCGGTGTTGTGGCGATCGATGATGGCGTTGAAATGACTCGTCATGTCAGGCTTCCTTACGCTGCAAGTCGTTCTGAGGTTGGAGTTTGGCGATACCGAAGCCGGTGAACCCATAAATCAGGGCGAACACCACCGCGGCATAACATTGGATCGCCCACGGCAGCAGATCGAGGGTGCTGACCCCCAGCGTGGTGGCCATGTAAATGCCGGCGGCCGTCCACGGGATCAGCGGTTCGATGACGGTGCCCGCATCTTCGACGGTGCGCGACAGATTTTTGTTGTCCAGCCCCATGCGTCGATAGGCCCCTTTGAATAGCTCCGCCGGGATCAGCAGCGCCAGCTTGCCGTCGCTGGTCGCGCCGGTCACCATGATAGTGGTGGCAACGGTGGCGGCGATCAGCTGGCCGGTGGTGTGCACCACTTTCAGCAGCCGGCTGATGATCACCGTCAGCGCGCCGGTCAGCGTCAGAGCGCCGGCGAAGGAAAAGGCGCAGAACACCAGCAGGATCGTACTCATCATCGAGAACATGCCACCGCGGTTCAGCAGGCGCGGCACATCGGCGACGATACCCTCGACGTTGTGGCCCTGAGCGGCAAACATCGACAGATTGAAACCGTCCATCAACGCATTCAGCCCCTGCTGCAGGCTAAAGCCCTGCAGCGCGACGCCGATGGCGATCGCCAGCGCGCAGGCGGCCAGCATGACGGGGATCACCGGCCGTTTGGTCACCGCGCCCCACAGCACCAGCACCGGCGGCAGGATCAGCAGCAGATTGAAGTGGTACAGCCCCTCGAGCGCGCCGACGATTTCGGTCACTTTTTCCGGCGTTGCCACGCTGCCCACCGCACCGGTGTGGCCGGCGATCAGGTACACCACGGCGGCCAGGATGAAGCTCGGCAGCGTCGTGTACATCAGATGCTGGATATGGCTGTAGAGATCGGTATCCGCGACGATGGCCGCGAAGTTGGTCGAATCGGACAACGGCGAAATTTTGTCGCCGAAGTAAGCGCCGGACACCACCGCCCCGGCCGCGGCGGCCAGCGGCACGTCCAGACCGGCGGCCACGCCCATCAGCGCCACGCCCACGGTGCCGGCCGCTCCCCAGGAAGTGCCGGTGCACACCGAGATCACGCTGGTGATGAAGAATGCGGCGATCAGAATGTATTGCGGGCTGATCAGCTTCAGCCCCCAGTACACCATGTAAGGGATTGTGCCGCTGATCATCCAGGTGCCGATCAGGCCACCCACGCAGATCAGGATCAGGATAACCGGCATCGCCTTCGCCAGCTTGGCCACGATGGCCTCGATGATGTCGTCCCAGCGGTAGCCTTGCCACCAGGCCAACGCGGCGGCGATGGCGGCGGAAACCAGCAGCAGCGGTTCAATGCGCAGGCCAAACTGACCATAGCCGATGATGAGCAGCAACAGCATGGCCACAATCGGCAGCGTCGCCAACCCAAGGTTGAGCGTTTTCTTATTATCCATATACGGCTCCTGTTGAAGATGGGGTACTGCAACAGCGTAATGGCTTCGATAATCGGAGGATGTGAGCGCAGGCAATCGGCCATGTAATCGGTTTCATGAGGTAGCGTTGTGTGAGCCGTCTCTCATTCGCCGCGCTTGCTTTGCGCATGCGCCTCACCGTCGGTTACGGAGTCTCGCAGGATAAGTTCGGCCGAAAAGCGGTTGTTCTGCGGCGCAACGTCGCTGCCGCTGTGGATCTGCAGCGCCAGGCGCGCGGCGCGTCGGGCCATTTTCTCGATCGGGTAATGCACGGTGGTCAACGAAGGATGGAGATATTTCGCCAGGGCAATGTCATCAAAGCCGACGATCGACAGCGCCTCGGGCAACTGAACTTGCCGTTGATGGCAGGTGCGCATCATGCCGGCGGCCATCACGTCGTTGAACGTCACTGCGGCGGTGAAGCGTTGGTCGCTGGCCAGAACGCGCTCGGCCGCCAGTTCGCCTCCTCTCTCGTTGAAGGGCACGCTGATGATCCAGCTGCCGGGCACCTCAATACCGGCGGCGGCCATGGCCTGGCGGTAACCCGCTAGCCGCTGCGCGCGATCGTCGATCGGCAGATCCGCCGTCACGCAGGCAATTCTTCGATGCCCCTGGCGTATGAGCAGCTCGGTCGCCGTCTGCGCCGCATTGGCGTTGTCGAGCCAGATGCAACGGTTGGCGATCGCGGGCAGATAACGATTGATCAGCACCAGTGCGGGCGTATGGGCGGCGTAGCGCAGCAGCGCCTCCTCCCCCATGCGCGTGACGTGCGCCACGATGGCTTCGCATCCCTGGTTGATGAGAAAGTCGAGGCCGCTTTTTTCCAGCTCGGCCTGATGCCCGCCGCTGCACAACATCAAACGCACGCCGGCCTGCCGCGTGATGTCTTCCACGCCCCGCGCCAGGCGTGAAAAAAACGGATCGTCAAGATTGCCAGTCAGCAACCCCAGCATATTGCCGCTTCTTTTCGCCAGCGCCAGCGCGGCGGCGTTGCGGTGGTAGTTAAACTCGCGCATCGCTTTCTCGACGCGTTCGCGGGTCACCGGTTCAACGTAGGCGGTATTATTGATCACCCGGCTGACGGTGGCCGTGGAAACGCCGGCGCGCCGCGCCACGTCTTTCATGGTGGCCATGGCATGTCCTGTTGTGCCGTTCGGCGCCCGGTGCGCCGCGCATAAAAAAGGGCAGCCGATGGCCGCCCTCTTGTCTCGTCACTGCGATCTGCTTAGTGGCAGCCGCAGCCGCCGTTACCGCAACCGCCTTTACCGTGGTCGTGACCATGGTCGTGATCGTGGCTGTGGCCGTGACCGCCGCAGCAGCCTTCACCGTGTTCGTGGTGATGGTCGTGCTCGCCGTGTACGTGACCGTGCGCCAGTTCTTCTGCGGTCGCTTCGCGGATCGCGACAACTTCCACGTTGAAGTTCAGGTTTTGGCCGGCCAGCATGTGGTTGCCGTCAACCACCACGTGGTCGCCGTCAACTTCGGTGATTTCAACCGGTACCGGGCCCTGATCGGTGTCAGCCAGGAAACGCATGCCGACCTGCAGTTCATCAACGCCCATGAAGACGTCTTTCGGTACGCGCTGCACCAGGTTTTCGTCGTAGTTGCCGTACGCGTCGTTCGCGCCGACGTGAACGTCAAAACGATCGCCAACGTCGTGGCCTTCGAGTGCTTTTTCCAGACCTGCGATCAGAGAACCATGCCCGTGCAGATAGTCCAGCGGTGCGCTCACCGGAGACTCATCAACCAAAACACCGTCTTCTGTACGTACTTGGTAAGCCAGGCTGACCACCAAGTCTTTTGCTACTTTCATGATATCTCCTACCGTTGGCTACTAGGACGCGCACCGTTATCGGGATGCACGCCTTTTCCGGACAGATTGTAACGGAAATCTGCCTCGCTGTACCCTCCGGGATAAAAAAACGCTACTTCGGCTGGAAAATGCCGATCACCTGCTCTTGCGGGCGAACGTGTTTTTCCACCTGTTGTTCGGTCTGGCGCTGATGGTGGCCGCACTTGACGCACTCCACCACCTCCACCTGATCCTCCCGCCATACCGCCAGCGTATCCATCGCGCTGCAGCTAGGGCACACCGCCCCGGCGATAAATCTCTTACGTGTTGCAGACATCGTTATGCTCCCGCTTATTCGTATTCGTCCCAGCCGTCGAACTGGCGACTTTCTTTTTGCATTTCGCGATGGAACAGCTCTTCCAGCTCGCGCCGCGCCTCTTTCACGCGGGAAATTTGCGCCACGTCGCCCTGATGCGGCGGCATCAGTTCACGCAGCATGCGCATATCCAGGCGGCGGAAATGCTGCTGGGCGCGGAAAGCCTGATGCGGGTGCATGCCCAACTCCATCAGCGCTTTGCGCCCCAGTTCCAGCGCGCTGGAGAAGGTCTCGCGGCTGAACTGCTTCACGCCCGCCTGCAGCAACTCATGCGCCTCCACGCGGCCGCGCGCCCGCGCCAGAATGCTCAGATTCGGGAAGTGCTGCTGGCACAGCCGCACGATCTCCATGGTGTCTTCCGGCTCATTGCAGGTGATCACGATCGACTTGGCCTTCTCGGCGCCCGCCGCGCGCAGCAGCTCCAGCTCGGTGGCGTCGCCGTAATAAACCTGGTAACCGTAACGCCGCAGCACGCCGACGGCGCTAACGTCGCGCTCCAGTACGGTAATGCGCATTTTGTTGGCCATCAACAGGCGGCCGATCACCTGGCCGAAACGCCCGAAGCCGACGATGATCACCTGCGGATCGTCGTCCTCTACATACGGCGTTTCCTCTTCTTCGCCCTTGGCGTTATAGCGACGCGCCAAAATGCGGTCGATGGCCTGCATCAGCAGCGGCGTGGTCATCATCGACAACGTCACCACCACCAGCAGCAAGGAGAGTTGATCCGGCTGCAGCACCTTTTGCGCGCCCGCCGCAGAAAACAGCACGAAGGCGAACTCGCCGCCCTGGCTGAGCACCCCGGCGAACTGCAGGCGCACCGAACTGCGCAGGCCGAACAGACGCGACACCCCGTAGAGCACGCCGGATTTGATCGCCACCAGCGCCAGCACGCCGATCAACACCTCGGCCAGATTGGTGTAGAGCACGCCGATATTCAACACCATGCCCACCGAGATAAAGAACAGCCCCAGCAGCAGCCCTTTAAACGGCTCGATGGAAATCTCCAGTTCGTGGCGGTATTCGCTCTCCGCCAGCAGCACCCCGGCGATGAAGGTGCCGAGCGCCATCGACAGGCCAAGCGTCTCCATAAACAGCGCCGAGCCGAGCACCAGCAACAGCGCCGCGGCGGTGAAGATCTCGCGCACGCCGGAAGCGGCGATATAGCGGAACAGCGGTCGCAGCAGGAAGCGGCCGCCGATCAGCATGCCGCCGAACGCCGCCACCTTGAGCGCGATCTTCGCCCAGTCGTCGCTGGTTCCGCCGGCGCCGGCCAGAATGGGGATCAGCGCCAACGCCGGGATCACCGCCATATCCTGGAACAGCAGCACCGAGAAGCCGAGCTGCCCCCCTTCGTTGCGGTTCATGCCCTTCTCGCGCATCAGCTGCAGCGCCATGGCGGTGGAAGACATCGCCAGGCCGATACCGCCGATCACCGCCGCCTGCCAGGCGAAGTGCGTCAGATACAGCAACGCGCCCAGCACCGCAGCGGTGATCAACACCTGGCCGGCGCCGGCGCCGAAGATCGAGCGCCGCAGCTCCCACAGCTTGCTGGGGTTCAGCTCCAGGCCGATGATGAACATCAGGAACACCACGCCCAGCTCGGAGAAATGCAGGATCTCGTCGACGTCGCGAATGAAGCCCAATCCCCAGGGGCCGATGGCGATGCCGGCGATCAGATAGCCCAGCACCGCGCCGATCCCCAGGCGACGGGCGATCGGTACCGTCACCACCGCGGCGAACAGGAACAGCAAAATGGCGGTCAGTAAGGTCGATCCTTCCATCGTCACCGCCCTCCGTGCGGCAGCGGGTGGCTCAGCCACTCGCCGTAGGCGTCCGCATGGCTGCGCAGCACCTCCGGCTTCTGCCGCCGCGCCCAATAGACCACGAACGGCGTCAGCCAATGCATATGGCACATCCCGGCGGTCAACTCGAACGGCCGCAGGATATCTTCCATCGGATAGTGGTTATAACCGCCGGTGCGGTAGGCGCCTTCCGGCTCACCGGTGGTGATCACCGAGCGCCAGTATTTGCCCGCCAGCGCATTGCCGCCCACCCCGCTGGCGAAGCCGCGCGACAACACGCGATCCAGCCACTCCTTCAGCAGCGCCGGGCAGCTGTAGGTATACAGCGGGTGCTGAAACACGATGACCTGATGCTCACGCAGCAGCTGTTGTTCGTGATGGATATCGATAAAAAAATCAGGGTAGTGCGCGTAGAGATCGTGCACGGTGACATGTTCCAACTGCTGCGCCGGTCGAAGCAAAACCCGGTTCGCCACCGAGTCATGAGATTCCGGATGGGCATACAGCAGCAAGACCTTGGGCGGCTGCGACATCATTCCCCTCCAAAGCGTCGTCAGGGTAGCGGTTTTCCGTTACCATGCATCGCAAAGACAAAAACAGCGCGCGGTGCGCGTTCTGTTACCTTAATGATAATTTAACATACTCTGAACATACGGCGCTTTATGATTGTATTCTCCTCGCTACAAATCCGACGCGGCATCCGCGTCCTGCTGGACAACGCCACGGCGACGGTTAATCCAGGTCAGAAGGTCGGCCTGGTGGGCAAAAACGGCTGCGGCAAATCCACGCTGCTGTCGCTGCTGAAGGGCGAGATCGCGGCGGACGGCGGCAGCTTTACCTTCCCCGGCAACTGGGCGCTGGCCTGGGTCAACCAGGAGACGCCGGCGCTGGACGTGCCGGCGATCGAGTATGTTATCGACGGCGACCGCGAGTTTCGCCAGCTCGAAGCCGAATTGCAGGCGGCCAACGACCGCAACGACGGCCACGCCATCGCCACCCTGCACGGCAAGCTGGACGCCATCGACGCCTGGACCATCCGTTCCCGCGCCGCCAGCCTGCTGCACGGCCTCGGCTTCTCCAACGAACAGCTGCAAAGCCCGGTGCGCGACTTCTCCGGCGGCTGGCGCATGCGCCTCAACCTGGCGCAGGCGCTGGTGTGCCGTTCCGATCTGCTGCTGCTCGACGAACCGACCAACCACCTGGATCTCGATGCGGTGATCTGGCTGGAGCGCTGGCTGAAAAGCTATCCCGGCACGCTGGTACTGATCTCGCACGACCGCGACTTCCTCGATCCGATCGTCGACAAGATCCTGCATATCGAACAGCAGACGATCAATGAGTATACCGGCAACTATTCGTCGTTCGAACGCCAGCGCGCCACCAAGCTGGCGCAGCAGCAGTCGCTGTATCAGCACCAGCAAGAGAAAGTGGCGCACCTGCAAAGCTATATCGACCGTTTCCGCGCGCAGGCCACCAAGGCCAAGCAGGCGCAGAGCCGCATCAAGATGCTGGAGCGCATGGAGCTGATCGCCCCGGCGCACGTCGACAACCCGTTCACCTTCAGCTTCCGTCCGCCGGAAAGCCTGCCGAACCCGCTGCTGCGCATGGACAAAGTCAGCGCCGGGTATGGCGATAAAGTGATCCTGAAGTCAATCAAGCTGAACCTGGTGCCCGGCTCGCGCATTGGCCTGCTCGGCCGCAACGGCGCCGGTAAATCCACGCTGATCAAACTGCTGGCCGGCACCCTGGAGCCGCTGAGCGGCGAGATTGGCCTGGCGAAAGGCATCAAGCTGGGTTACTTCGCCCAGCACCAGCTGGAATTCCTGCGCGCCGACGAATCGCCGCTGCAGCACCTGAGCCGCATCGCACCACGGGTGCTGGAACAGCAGCTGCGCGACTATCTGGGCGGTTTCGGTTTCCAGGGCGACAAGGTCAGCGAAGTGACCGAACGCTTCTCCGGCGGCGAGAAGGCGCGGCTGGTACTGGCGCTGATCGTCTGGCAGCGCCCTAACCTGCTGCTGCTCGATGAACCGACCAACCACCTGGATCTCGACATGCGCCAGGCGCTGACCGAGGCGCTGATCGATTTCGAAGGCGCGTTGGTGGCGGTCTCGCACGACCGTCACCTGCTGCGCTCCACCACCGACGATCTGTACCTGGTGCACGACGGCCAGGTCGAGCCTTTCGAGGGCGATCTCGACGACTATCAGCAGTGGCTTGTCGACCTGCAGCGCCAGGAAAGCCAGCAGGACGCGCCGGAAAAAGAGAGCGGCGGCAACAGCGCGCAGGCGCGCAAGGATCAAAAACGCCGCGAGGCGGAGTTCCGTACGCAGACCCAACCGCTGCGCAAGCAGATCGCCAAGCTGGAACAGCAGATGGAAAAACTGGGCGCCGAACTGGCGGCGGTGGAGGAACAGCTGGCGGATCCCGCGCTGTACGACATCAGCCGCAAGGCCGAGTTGACCGACTGCCTGCAAAAGCAAAGCCAGGCCAAATCCGCGCTGGAAGAGGCGGAAATGACCTGGCTGGATGCGCAGGAACAGCTGGAACAGTTAACGCAGGCGTTCGAAGCCTAAGCCTCAGGCCTTGTAAAAAGGCCTATCCCCCAGAATGGTCGCGCGGTGCATGATGCGCCGCTGCGGCAGATAATCCGCGTTGGCGTAGTGCTGCGTCACGCGGTTATCCCAGATCGCCACGTCATTTTCCTGCCAGCGCCAGCGCACCTGAAACTCCGGTTTGGTGATGTGAGCAAACAGGAAGTTCAGCAAAGCGTCGCTCTCTTTCGGCGCCAGATCGACGATCCGCGTGGTAAACCCTTCATTGACGAACAGCGCCTGCCGGCCGCTGACCGGGTGGGTGCGCACCACCGGATGCAGCAGCGGCGGGTTTTTCTGCACCGCCTGTTGCCAGCGCTGATGCTCCTCTACACTGCCGCGATGTTTGTGTTCCGGGAACGACTTGGTGAAGTCATGCTCCGCACGCAGCCCCGCCAACAGCGTTCTGAACGGCGCCGACAGCGCCTCGTAGGCCGCGATGCCGCTGGCCCACAGCGTATCGCCGCCGGTGGAAGGCAAGGTCTTGGCCGCCAGGATCGCCCCCAGCGGCGGGTTGTCGATAAAGGTCACGTCGGTGTGCCAGTTATCGTTGTCCGGCGGGTTGTCGTCGTGGGTATCGAGCACGATGATCTCTTCCACGTCGGTGGCGTGCGGATAGACCGGATGGATATGCAGATCGCCGAAGCGGCCGGCCAGATCGCGCTGCTGCAGCGGGGTGATCGGCTGATTGCGGAAGAACAGCACCTGATGCTTCAGCAAGGCGTGATAAAGCTGCTCAAACTGGCCGTCGCCCAGCGGCCGGGCCAACTCGACGTTTTCCACCAGCGCCCCGATGTAAGGCCCCAGCGGGGTGATATTCAGACGTTCGTTCATTGCTGTACTCCATGCCACGGGGTCAATCGGCGCTGCAGGGCACGCAGCCCCAGCTCCAGCCCAAATGCAATCACCGCAATCACGCCGATGCCAGCCAACACCACGTCGGTAGCCAGAAACTCACCGGCGGATTGCACCATAAATCCCAGGCCGCGCGTGGCGGCGATCAGTTCGGCGGCCACCAGCGTCGACCAGCCGACGCCCAGCCCGATGCGGATGCCGGTCAGGATCTCCGGCAGCGCGCTCGGCAGCACCACGAAACGCAGCACCTGCCAACGCGTGGCGCCCAACGCCCGGGCGGCACGCACCCTCACCTGCGCCACGCTGCGCACGCCGGCCACGGCAGACAGCGTCACCGGCGCGAAGATCGCCAGATAAATCAGTAAGATCTTTGAGGTTTCGCCGATGCCGAACCAAATCACCATCAGCGGCAGATAGGCCAGCGGCGGCACCGGGCGATAGATTTCAATCAGCGGATCGAGAATGCCGCGCACCGTGTCGTTCAGCCCCATGGCAATGCCCACCGGGATGCCGACGATCACCGCCGCCAACAGCGCTACCAGAATGCGCCCCAGGCTGGCCGCCAGGTGTTGCCACAGCGTGGCGTCCATAAAGCCTTGCGGGCTGGCGATGGTGATCAGCTGGTGCAGCACCTGCTGCGGCGCCGGCAAAAACAGCGGGCTGATCAGCTGCAGCGCCGTCACGCCCCACCAGACGATCAACACCGTCAACAGCGTGGCGCCGCTCAGCCAAACGTTGCGCGGCACGCTGAAACGGCGCGCCGCTTTACCTTGCGGCTGCGCCGCGGCCTTCAGAGTGGAATGCAGGCTCATAGCATGGCCTCGCGCTGTTGGAAAACTTTGCCCAGCACGTATTCGCGCTGCGCGATAAATTCAGGATCGGACTTGATGGCGCGGCAGGCTTCGCCGTCAGCATAGCGTTGGCCGAAGTTCAGCGACAGCCGCTCCACCACCTGCCCCGGCCCCGGCGACAGCAGCAACAGCTCGCTGGCGAGGAACACCGCCTCTTCGATATCGTGGGTGATCAGCAGCACCTGTTTGCCGGTATCGCGCCAAATGGTCAGCAACAGCTCCTGCATCTGCTCGCGGGTGAACGCGTCCAGGGCGCCGAACGGTTCGTCCAGCAACAACAGCCGCGGATCGGCGGCCAGAGCGCGGGCGATGCCGACGCGTTGGCGCATGCCGCCGGAAAGCTGCCAGATAAAGTGCTGTTCATAGCCCGCCAGCCCCACGCGCTGCAGCATCTGCTCCGCCACCTGGCGGCGCTGCGCCTTGCCGACGCCGGCCAGCTGCAGGCCGAACTCGACGTTGTCCACCACGTTGCGCCACGGCAGTAAGCCCTCATGCTGGAACACCACGCCCCGTTCGGCGCCCGGGCCGTTAACGGGCGTTCCATCCAGCGTGATGCTGCCAGCTGAAGGCTCGATAAACCCGGCGATCAAATTCAGCAGCGTGGTCTTGCCGCAGCCCGACGGGCCGAGCACCACCACCAGTTGCCCGGCGGCAATCTGGAACGACACGTCACGCAGCGCGGGCCGCCCCTGATACTCTGCTGAAAGATGATTGACGTTTAGCATCCTGCTTCCTTACGACTGCGGCGCAGCCTGCACCTGTTTCACAAAACGGTCGGTCACGTAAGCGCTGTAGTCGCTGTCGACCTGCGGGATCTTGCCCTGCTGCTTGAGGAATTCGGCGGTATCGCGGATCGCCTTGTCCACCGGCTGGCCGAGCTGGGCAACCTGATCCGCCACCGGCAGATAACGGTTTCCCTTCACCAGCTCCGGCACCTGCGCTTCCGGCACGCCGCTCAGGCGCGCCAGCGTGCTGAGGTGGCTCGGATCTTTCAGCCACTGCTCCGGCGCCGCCAGGTAGGCCTTTTGCGCCTGTAGGGCGCTGGCGGCAAAGGCGGTCACCACGTCGGGATGTTTCTCGGCAAAGTCTTTGCGCACCACCCACACGTCCAGCGTCGGCGAGCCCCATTCGCCCACCTGCGCGGAGTCGGTCAACACCTTGCCCTGTTTGGCCAGTTCGTTGACCACCGGCGCCCAGACGTAAGCGCCGTCGATGTCGCCGCGCTGCCAGGCGGCGGCGATGGCCGGCGGCTGCAGATTGAGGATCTTCACCTGCTCAGGCTTGATGCCCCAATGCTTGAGCGAGGCCAGCAGGCTGTAATGGGTGGTGGAGATAAACGGCACCGCAATGCGCTTGCCGATTAGATCCTGCGGGCTTTTGATGTCATTTTTCACCACCAGCGCTTCGGAGCTGCCGAGCTGCGAGGCGATGAGGAACACTTCGATGGGGAGTTTCTGGCTGGCGGCCACCGCCAGTGGGCTGGAGCCGATATTGCCGATCTGCACGTCGCCGGAGGCCAGCGCACGCAGCACGCTGGAGCCGCTGTCGAACTTACGCCAGTCGACGGTCGCGCCGGACCGTTTGGCGAAGCTGTTTTCCGCCTGCGCCACCTTGGCCGGCTCCGCCGACGTCTGGTACGCCACGGTCACGTCCACCGCGTAGGCGCTGGCTGCGCTGAGCGCCAGCGCCAACAGCGCCGCGTTGCGTAAGGAAAAGAGTTTGCCCGCCATGTTCCGCTCCGTTGATAAAAATCTGTTCAGTTGCTGACAGTTTTATCTGAGCGGTGACGGGCGATAAAAGAATAAAAAAGTCTTCTTTATTACCCTGCGTAATATAAACGCGGATTACAGCGCGATCGTCCCGTGCAGGAACACGTGAGCATAGCCGCCGAGCAGCGTGCGTTCCCCTTGCAGTTCGCAGAACAGTTCGCCGCCGCGCGCCGAGACCTGCTGTGCCTGCAGCCGATGGCGGCCGAGACGCGCCGTCCAGTAAGGCATCAGCGTGCAGTGCGCGGAGCCGGTAACCGGATCTTCACCGCCGTCGAGCGTGAAATAGCGCGACACGAAGTCCACGGTGTCACCCGGCGCAGTGACGATCACCGCACACCCGGCCAGCGCGATCAGCGCCGGGATGTCCGGCCGCAGCGCACGCACCTGCGCCTCGTTTTCCAGCACCACCAGCAGCGCTTTCGCCTGCCACACCTCCTGCGGCTGCACGCCCAGCAGCGCCGCGAGGCCCGCCGGCTCAGCCACCTTCTGCGGCGGCCGAGCGGGGAAGTCGAGCACCAGCCGTTCCCCGTCCTGCGCATCGCGCTTGACGAACAGCTCGCCGCCGGCCGAGCGGAAGCGAATATCCTGCAGCGCCGGGTTAACCACGCTGAACATCACATGCGCCGCCGCCAGGGTGCCGTGGCCGCAGAGATCGACCTCGCGCTGCGGGGTAAACCAGCGGATGGCGGTCATGTCGCCGTCATCCCAGACAAAGCTGGTTTCCGGCAGGCCGATCTCGTTGGCGATCGCCTGCAGCCGCGCCGCCGGCAGCGGCTGTGTCAGCAGGCACACCCCGGCCGGGTTGCCGCGCAGCCCTTCGCCGGTAAAGGCAACCACGTGATAATAATTTTCCGCCATCGTTCGCTCCTTAATGCCAGATCAGTAACACACAGGCTGCGGTCAACAACCCCATGGAAACGTTGAAGATAACCCAGGCCTTTTTGCTGCGTAGCAGGCGGCCGATCAGGGTGCCGAACGCCAGCCAGATAATGCCGGCGACGATGTTGACCGCCAAAATGCCCAGCGCGATCGCCGCAATGGAACCGTTGTACTTATCGCCCGCCAGGCTGAAGCTGGCCACCGCCCCCAGCGCCATCAGCCAGGCTTTCGGGTTTAGGAACTGCAGCAGCCAACCCTGATACAGCCGCACCGGCTGCGGCGGCGCCACGTCGGTTTCCAGTTTTTCATAGGCGGCGGTGGCGACTTTCCATGCCAGCCACAGCAGGTACAGGCTGCCGAGGATTTTCAGGATCAGGTGCAGCGACGGATAAACCAGGATCAGGCTGCCGACGCCGAAGGCCACCAGCAGCAAAATGCTTTGCATGCCGAGCATAATGCCGATCATCAGCCACAGCGAACGCATAAAGCCGAAGTTGGCGCCGGAAGTGGTCAGCAGCAGGTTATTGGGGCCGGGCGTGATGGCGGCGACCCACAGGAAGCCCAGCATCGAAAGGAATAAACTCGGTTCCATGGCACGGGTGCTCCTCACCCAAGGCGCTTTTTTGCAGTATCATTGTTAATTCTTGGTATTGAAGCTAACAGTGCGCTAGGGATCTCACAATAGCCGCCCACAACATTTTACTCAGCCTATGCCTAACACCTTTCGCCCTCTGACCGGGGCCAGTAACCCGCACCTGCAAACGCTGTTGCCGCGGCTGGTGCGCCGCCGCGTATTATTGAAACCGCATTGGCAGCGGCTGGAATTGCCCGACGGCGATTTCGTCGATCTCGCCTGGAGCGAGGATCCGGCGCAGGCGCGCGACAAACCGCGTGCGGTGCTGTTCCACGGCCTGGAAGGCAGCTTCTACAGCCCTTACGCGCATGGCCTGCTCAACGCCTGGCGCGAGCGCGGCTGGCTCGGCGTGGTGATGCACTTTCGCGGCTGCAGCGGCGTGCCCAATCGCAAGCAGCGCATCTACCACTCCGGTGAAACCGAAGACGCGCGCTTCTTCCTGCGCTGGCTGCGCGACCGCTACGGCGAGGTGCCGACCGCGGCGGTCGGCGTTTCGCTCGGCGGCAACATGCTGGCCTGCTACCTGGCGCAGCAAGGCGCCGACAGCTTGCTGCAGGCGGCCGTGGTGGTCTCGGCGCCGCTGATGCTGGAGCCCTGCGCCTACCGCATGGAGCAAGGCTTTTCCCGCGTTTATCAGCGCTACCTGCTGGGGCAGCTGAAACAAAACGCCACCCGCAAGCTGTTGCACTATCCGGACACCCTGCCGCTCAAGCTGTCCCAACTGAACGGTCTGCGGCGCATCCGCGAATTCGACGACGCCATCACCTCGCGCATTCACGGCTTCAGTGACGCCACCGACTATTATCGCCGCTGCAGCGCCCTGCCGCTGTTGCCGGCTGTCCAAACGCCGCTGCTGATCATCCATGCGAAGGACGATCCCTTCATGACCCCTGAGGTGATCCCCGACGTCGCCGGCCTGCCGCGCAATATCGAATATCAGCTGACCGAGTTCGGCGGCCACGTCGGCTTCGTCGGCGGCACGCTGAAAAAACCATACATGTGGCTGGAGCATCGCATTCCGGCCTGGCTTTCCCCTTATCTGGACATCCCGACGTGATCATTCCCTGGCAAGAACTGGCAACCGACACCCTCAACAGCCTGATCGAATCTTTTGTACTGCGCGAAGGCACCGATTACGGCGAGCACGAACGCTCGCTGGAACAGAAGGTGGAGGACGTGCGCCGCCAGCTGAAAAACGGCGAAGTGGTGCTGGTGTGGTCGGAACTGCACGAGAGCGTCAACATCATGCCGCGCGGCCAGTTCCGCGCCGGGCAGGAAGAAATTTAGTGGCGATCGGTTCTATGACTGACGGAAAAAATCAGGTAACAATGGGGCATTGCAAACCAGCGCGCGCCATTTTTTCCCGAGATAGAGAGCGTCAACAAGAGCCACAATAATCCCCTGACGCCGGCGCATTCAACACGGAGTGACAACCACCATGTCTGCCAAACATCCCGTTATCGCGGTGACCGGTTCCAGCGGCGCCGGCACCACCACCACCAGCGTGGCGTTCCGCAAAATATTCCAACAGCTCAACATCCGCGCCGCCGAGCTGGAGGGCGACAGCTTCCACCGCTACACCCGGCCGGAAATGGACGCGGCGATCCGCAAGGCGCGCGATCTGGGCAGACACATCAGCTATTTCGGCCCCGAGGCCAACGACTTCGGCCTGCTGCAGCAGAGCTTCATCGACTATGGCAAGAACGGCACCGGCCGCTCGCGCAAGTATCTGCACACCTACGACGAAGCGGTGCCCTACAATCAGGTGCCGGGCACCTTCACCCCGTGGGAACCGCTGCCGGCGCCGACCGACGTGCTGTTTTACGAGGGGCTGCACGGCGGCGTGGTCACCGAGCACCACGACGTGGCCAACCACGTCGATCTGCTGGTCGGCGTGGTACCGATCGTCAACCTGGAATGGATCCAGAAACTGATCCGCGATACCGGCGAGCGCGGCCACTCCCGCGAAGCGGTAATGGATTCGGTGGTGCGTTCGATGGAAGACTACATCAACTACATCACGCCGCAGTTCTCGCGCACCCACATCAACTTCCAGCGCGTGCCGACGGTGGACACCTCCAACCCGTTCGCCGCCAAGGCGATTCCCTCACTGGACGAAAGCTTCGTGGTGATCCACTTCCGCGGGCTGGATCAAATTGACTTCCCCTATTTGCTGGCGATGCTGCAGGGATCGTTTATCTCGCACATCAATACGTTAGTGGTGCCGGGCGGCAAGATGGGGCTGGCGATGGAACTGATCATGGCGCCGCTGGTGCAGCGGCTGCTGGAAGGCAAGAAGATCGAATAAACGCGTTGAGCGCGGCGCCGAGCCGCGCTCCGCCTCGATTACGCCGGTTGGCGGATCTCGAAGCTGTGGGTCACCGTGGCGGCCTTGTTGAGCATCAGCGCCACCGAGCAGTACTTCTCCGCCGACAGGTTCACCGCACGCTCGACGATCTTGTCGGTCAGATCCTGGCCGGTAACGATGAAATGCAGGTTGATATGGGTGAACAACCGCGGAGCTTCTTCG
This sequence comes from Serratia sp. TSO36, assembly GCF_057808395.1. NCBI lineage: Bacteria > Pseudomonadati > Pseudomonadota > Gammaproteobacteria > Enterobacterales > Yersiniaceae > Serratia > Serratia sp. TSO36. The sequence continues at coordinate 50,609 of NZ_JBJZOU010000026.1, forward strand.
CGGCGCTCGGAGGTCAGCTTCACCTCGCAGTCGCGCACGTCGTTGCGCCCTTTTTGCAGGATGGACACCACGTCGATCGCGCTACAGCCGCCCACCGACATCAGCACCATCTCCATCGGGCTGGGTGCTTTATCGCCGGCGTTGCCGTCCATCAGCACCTGGTGGCCGGAGGCCGATTCACCCAAAAACGTTAACCCTTCCACCCATTTAACTCTTGCCTGCATTCTGGTCACTCCGGTTGATTTCTTAAAATCAGAGTACGCTTTCGCATAGAAACAGGCAACGTAACCTGATGCTAATCATGCTGAAGCGAGACAACACGAGACACCCGCCTTACTCTGTGCTACAAACAGAGCCGCAATAAATCTTTCCGGGACACTGAATTTCAGGGAAACGCCCAGAGAAAGGCTCCTTTACCGGTATGTTAACAGAATGTAGCTTGCAGCGCTTACGGCAAGTTAATATGCTAGAGCGACAGCGTATTTTTATGACACGCCTCAAAACTTGCCGGTAGCCCTCGCTCATGATTGCGGCTACAGGCGGGTTTTACAGGGAACTCTGACCCCTGTGACACAAGGCAGCGATAACAACAGAGGATAACAGCGAATGGTTCTCGGCAAACCGCAAACAGACCCTACTCTCGAATGGTTCCTGTCTCATTGCCATATCCACAAATATCCATCGAAGAGTACGCTGATTCACCAAGGTGAAAAGGCCGAAACGCTTTACTACATCGTGAAAGGCTCCGTCGCGGTGCTGATCAAGGATGAAGAAGGTAAAGAGATGATCCTGTCCTACCTCAACCAGGGGGATTTCATCGGCGAGCTCGGATTGTTCGAAGAAGGCCAGGAGCGCAGCGCCTGGGTTCGCGCGAAAACCGCCTGTGAAGTGGCCGAAATTTCCTACAAGAAATTCCGCCAGCTGATCCAGGTGAACCCGGACATCCTGATGCGTCTGTCCGCCCAAATGGCGAGCCGCCTGCAGGTCACCTCCGAAAAAGTGGGCAACCTCGCCTTCCTGGACGTGACCGGCCGCATCGCGCAAACCCTGCTGAATCTGGCGAAGCAACCCGACGCCATGACTCACCCGGACGGCATGCAGATCAAGATCACCCGTCAGGAGATCGGCCAGATCGTCGGCTGCTCGCGCGAAACCGTTGGCCGTATTCTGAAAATGCTGGAAGATCAAAACCTGATTTCCGCCCACGGCAAAACCATTGTCGTCTACGGCACCCGTTAATCCCTGAAGAAACGGCGCAATCTGCGCCGTTTTTTTATCTGCTCTCTGCCATGTGGCGCCGCCTGATCTACCACCCGGAAATCAACTACGCACTGCGACAAACGCTGGTGTTGTGCCTGCCGGTGCTGTTCGGCTTGTTGATAGGCCAGCTGCAGCTCGGCCTGATGTTCTCTCTGGTGCCCGCCTGCTGCAATATCGCCGGTCTGGACACGCCGCATAAGCGCTTCTTTAAACGGCTGGTGGTTGGCGGCTCGCTGTTCGCCTTCAGCAGCGTGCTGCTGCAACAAGCCCTACTGTGGCACGTGCCGCTGCCGGCTCTGATGCTGGGCCTGGCGCTGCTGCTCGGCGTCACCGGTGAAATCAGCCCGCTGCACGCCCGGCTGTTGCCGGCGGCGCTGGTGGCCGCCATCTTCGCCCTCAGCACGGCCGGCACGGTGCCCATCTGGCAGGCGCCGCTGCTGTACGCCATCGGCACCGTCTGGTACGGCTTATTCACCTGGTTCTGGTTCAAGCTGTGGAAAGAGCAGCCGATGCGCGAGACGCTGAGCCAGCTCTACCTGGAACTGGCAGACTATTTCGAGGCCAAATACTCGCTGCTGACCCAGCACACCGATCCGCAAACCGCGCTGCCGCCGCTGCTGGTGCGCCAGCAAAAGGTGATGGATCTGATCAGCCTGTTGTACCAACAGCTTAATTTCCTGCCGCACGCCAACAACCTCGAGCAAAAGCGCCTGCAGCGCGCCTTTCAGGTGGCGATGGACCTGCAGGAGCACATCACCGTCAGCCTGCATCTGCCGGAGGAAGTGCAAAAACTGGTGGAGCAGAGCCAGGCCGAAGCAATCATTCGCCGCAATGCTCAGGTGATCGCCGGCCGGCTGCGCGTAGTGGCGCACGATATTCTCTATCATCAACATTCGAAGCGCTTCTCCATGGCCCACGAGCTGGCGGCGCTGGAAAAAATGGCGGCGCAGCATCCCGATAACCCGGTAGGCCAGTTTTGTTATTACCACTTCAGCCGCATCGCCCGCCTGCTTCGCACCCAGCATCCGCTGTACCGCCGCGACCTGATGCCCGGCCAGCACCGCCTGCCGTTTTGGCCGGCGCTGGCCAGCTATCTGTCGTTCAAGTCTACCGCCCTGCGCAACGCCGCGCGGCTGGGCGTGACGCTGGCGGTCGGCAGCAGCCTGGGTGCGGTGTTCAACCTGCCGAAGCCTTACTGGATCCTGCTCACCATCATGCTGGTGAGCCAAAACGGGTATAACGCCACCCGGGTGCGCATTCAGCACCGTGCGCTGGGCACGATTGCCGGGCTATTGCTGGCGGCCGGCCTGCTGCAGCTGCAGCTGCCGGAAGGCGAAACGCTGAGCATCATGCTGGTGATCACGCTGCTGGCCTACCTGGTTTCGCGCAAGAACTACGGGCTGTCGGTGATTGGCTTTACGGTCACGGCGGTTTACACCCTGCAGCTGCTGGCGCTGAACGGCTCGCATTTTCTGGTGCCGCGCCTGATCGATACGCTGATCGGCTGCGTGTTGGCGTTCGGCGGCACCATTTGGCTGTGGCCGCAGTGGCAAAGCGGGCTGCTGCGCAAGAATGCCCATCAGGCGCTGGAGCACGATCAAACCGCGCTGCGGTTGATGCTGGAACAGCCGGAACCGGACGCCACCGCGTTGGCCTATACCCGCATGCAGGTCAACCAGGCGCACAATGCGCTATTCACCTCGCTCAATCAGGCGATGCAGGAGCCGGGGTTCGCGTCGGACTATCTGGCGGACATGCGGCTGTGGGTCACGCATAGCCAGTTCATCGTCGAGCACCTGAACGCCATGACCATTCTGGCGCGCGAACACTACATGCTGACGCCAAAACTGGCGGAAGCGTATCTGCAGGCCTGTGAAATCGCGCTGCAAAGCTGCCAACAGCGGTTGGAATACGACGGCCCGAGCAGCGGCAACAGCGGCATCATGCAGCCGCCGGATCTGCATCCGGAGATGCCCGTTACCGAGATGGAGCGCCATCTGCGGCGCATTCTGTCGCACCTGAGCGTGATGCACACCATTTCTTCGCTGGCCTGGCGCCAGCGCCCGCACCACGGCATTTGGCTCAAGCGCAAACTGCGCGATCAATAAGGGCGCGGCATGCCGCGCCCCGTTATATGCCGCGCGGGCTTCAGGCGTTGATCACATCCTGCACCGCCAGCTCGAACAGCGCCATGCCGGCCTCGATATCCTGCAGCTCCACCACCAGTGACGGCGCGAAACGAATCACGTTCGGCCCGGCGTTGAGGATCATCAACCCGCGCGCGGCGGCGGCGGTGAGGAAGTCGCGCGCTCTGCCGTGATAATGCGGCGTCAGCTCGGCGCCAATCAGCAACCCCATGCCGCGAATCGCGGTGAAAATACCGTATTTATCGCCGATATGCTGCAAAGCCTGCACATACAGCGCATGACGCTGCTCGATGCCGCTCAGCACCTCCGGCGTATTGATCACGTCCAGCGCCGCCTCCGCCACCGCGCAGGCCAGCGGGTTGCCGCCGTAGGTGGTGCCGTGGGTGCCCACCTGCATCACCGACGCAATGTCTTCGGTAGTCAGCATGGCGCTGACCGGGAAACCGCCGCCCAGCGCCTTGGCGGTGGTGAGAATGTCCGGCGTCACGCCATAATGCATATAGGCGAACAGTTTGCCGCTGCGCCCCATGCCGCTTTGCACTTCGTCGAACACCAGCAGCGCCTGATGTTGGTCGCACAGCTCGCGCACGCCTTTGAGGAAGCCGGCATCGACCGGCGTAATGCCGCCCTCGCCCTGAATCGGTTCCATCACCACCGCGCAGGTGTGGTCGTCCATCACCGCCTTCACCGCCGCCAAATCGTTGAACGGCACGTGCACGATGTCGGCCGGCTTCGGCCCGAACCCGTCGGAATATTTGGCCTGCCCGCCCACCGACACGGTGAACAGCGTGCGGCCGTGGAACGCGTTATAGAAGGCGATGATTTTGGTTTTGTAGGGGCTGTGGCGGGTGATGGCGTAATGACGCGCCAGTTTGAACGCCGCCTCGTTGGCCTCTGCGCCGGAGTTGGCGAAGAACACCCGGTCGGCGAAAGTGGCGTCGATCAGTTTGCTCGCCAGGCGCAGCGCCGGTTCATTGGTGAAAACGTTGCTGGTATGCCACAGGGTTTCGCCCTGGCGTTTGAGCGCCTCGACCAGCGCCGGATGGCAGTGCCCCAGCGCCGTCACCGCGATGCCGCCGGAAAAATCGATGTACTCTTTTCCCTGTTGATCCCAGACCCGGCTGCCTTGGCCGCGCACCGGCACAAACTGGGCAGGTGCATAAACAGGCAGGATCACCTGGTCAAAGGTGCTGCGGCTCACTGCGGATTTTTCAGTCATTTTCGGCTCCACCCTGAAGGTTTTTCAGCGCTATCGTGATTTTAGATTGAAAACATAATCACGAAATATGCATAAAAAACCAATCGAGCGCAAACGCAAAACGCCTGGCGGGCGAAAAAAACGCATCGGGATTAACGCTGGAGGAAATTATCCAGCAGCTGGTGGCCCTGCTCGCTGAGCACGCTTTCCGGATGGAACTGCACGCCTTCCAACGCCAAAGTGCGGTGGCGGATGCCCATGATCTCGTCGCGCACGCCATCGCGTTCGCTCCAGGCGGTCACTTCAAAACAGTCCGGCAGCGTATCGGCTTTCAGCACCAGCGAGTGGTAGCGGGTCACGGTCAGCGGATCGCGCAGGCCGCGAAACACGCCGACGCCCAGGTGACGAATCGCCGAGGTTTTGCCGTGCATCACCGCGCGGGCGCGCACCACCTCGGCGCCGAACGCCTGCCCCAGCGCCTGGTGCCCCAGGCACACGCCGAGGATCGGCAGCTTGCCGGCGAAATGACGAATGGCGGCCAGCGAGATACCCGCTTCGTTCGGGGTGCAGGGGCCAGGGGAAATCACCAGATGCTGCGGCGCCAGCCGCTCGATATCGGCCAGCTGCAGCTCATCGTTGCGCTTCACCAGCACCTCGGCGCCCAATTCGCAGAAGTACTGGTAAAGGTTATAGGTAAAGGAGTCGTAGTTATCGATCAGCAGCAGCATGTTAGGTCCGGCAGAGAAAAATGCCGCCACAGTGTACTGATTTAACCCGCCGCTGCCGACGATAATTTCCGCTTACTTTTTACGGCCGCCGGTGATCGAGCCCAGCACGCCGCGCAGGATCTGGCGGCCGAGATCGCGCGCCATGCTCTTGGCAGCGGTCTGGACGATGCCGTCGCGCTTGCCGCCGCGCGGGCCGGTGGAACCGAACAACAGCTCGTTCAAGCCGTCCATCAGGCCGCCGCCCGCCTGCTGTTGTTGCTGTTGCGCCTGCGGTTGCTGCCCCTGCTGCGGGGTGCCGACGGTGGCAAAACCGCCCGACGACAGCTTCTCGTAGGCGGACTCGCGGTCAATCATATCCTCATAGCGGCCATACAGCGGCGACTTGTTGATCGCGCTGTTCAGCCCTTCCGCACCGAGCATGCCCATTTTGGATTCCGGCGCGATCACCATCGCCCGCTCCACCACGTTCGGCCGGCCCTTCTCATCGAGGAATGACACCAGCGCTTCGCCCACGCCCAGCTCGGTGATCGCCGTTTCGGCATCGAAGGCCGGATTGGCGCGCAGGGTTTGCGCCGCCGTCTTCACCGCCTTCTGATCGCGCGGCGTGAAGGCGCGCAGCGCATGCTGCACGCGGTTACCCAGCTGGCCCAGCACGCTATCCGGGATGTCCAGCGGGTTCTGGGTGACAAAGTAAATGCCGACGCCTTTGGAGCGGATCAGGCGCACCACCTGTTCGATCTTGGTCAGCAGCGCCGCCGGCGCGTCGTTGAACAGCAGGTGCGCCTCATCGAAGAAGAACACCAGCTTCGGCTGTTCAGGGTCGCCCACTTCCGGCAGGTGCTCGAACAGCTCGGCCAGCAGCCACAGCAGGAACACCGAATACAGCTTCGGCTGATTGATCAGCTTGTCCGCCGCCAGCAGGTTGATCACGCCGTGGCCGTTGGCGTCGGTTTTCATCAGATCGTTGATGTCGAGCATCGGCTCGCCGAAGAACTGGTCGGCGCCCTGCTCTTCCAGCGTCAGCAACCCACGCTGAATGGCGCCGATCGACGCGGCAGAGATATTGCCGTACTGGGTCTGGAATTGTTTGGCGTTGTCGCCGACGAACTGCATCATGGTGCGCAGATCCTTCATGTCCAGCAACAGCAGCGCGTTGTCATCGGCGATCTTGAACACCAGCTGCAGCACGCCGCTTTGCACCTCGTTCAGATCCAACAGGCGCCCCAGCAGCAGCGGCCCGAGATCGGAAATCGTGGCGCGGATCGGGTGGCCCTTTTCGCCGTAAATATCCCACGGGATAATGGTGCAGGCCTGCGGCTGCCAGTCGCTGACGCCGATCGCCGCCAGGCGCGCCTGCAGCTTCTCGGAAGGCACGCCCTCGGCGCCGATGCCGGACAGATCGCCCTTCACGTCCGCCAGGAATACCGGCACGCCGATGCGAGAGAACTGTTCGGCCATTTTTTGCAGCGTCACCGTCTTGCCGGTGCCGGTTGCCCCGGTGATCAGCCCGTGGCGGTTGGCCAACGCCGGCAAAATCACCAGATCCTGCTCCGGTTTTCCGTCTTTCATCGCTTTGGCGATAATCCGTGGTTCACTCATTTTCTGTTCCTTTGACGCTGACGCGGCGCGAAACGCGCCTGTGGATGCAATAAAGCTATAAGCGCCGCGTAACCCCGTCAAGGACAAACAAAATGGGTGCCGTCGGGGCCTGATGATTTCAGATTGCGCTTAGCGTCAAAGCGCCTTTGCTTGAACAATAAAGCACCAGTGCTATAGTGAGCATTACGCTGTATATACGAGGTAAATACCATGTCTGAATCTACCGTGGTAATCCGCGTGGATGAAGAGTTAAAAACCGCTTTCGCCAGCGCGGCAAAGGCCGCCGATCGCACGGCTTCGCAACTGCTGCGTGATTTCATGCGCGAGTTTGTCAGCCGCCAAGCGCAACAGGAAGAGTACGACCAGTGGTTAAAGGAAAAGGTCGAGGTAAGCCGCAAGGCGTTGCGTGAAGGCAAATTCGCCGACGATGAAGAGGTGGCCGCTTATTTCGCCGAACGCAGAGCCAAATCAACGCAATAAAACACAAAAGGACTTTTGTGAAACTGACATGGACGGAACCCGCCATCGCCGATCGTCTGGCGATTTATGAATGGTTGGAACTTAAAAATCCAGCCGCCGCCGCAGAAAATGATGCAAAAATCGCTGACGCGGCGGCACGCCTCGTGCATCATCCCGCCAACGGGAAAACGGGGCGGATAGCCGGTACGCGCGAGCTGGTCATCTCCCCGTCCTATTTGCTGGTCTATGAATGGGCGGCTCAACGCGTCATCGTATTGGCCATCGTGCATACTCGCCGCCGGTGGCCGCCGGCATAGTCACCCCCGCAGCCCCAACTGCTCCTTCAGCGCTTTCAAATAGCGCCGGCTGACCGGCACCGGATCGCCGGCCGACATGATCATCTCCGCCGCGCCGCCCTCTTCGAAGCGGATCTCGCGCACCTGCTCCAGGTTGACCAGATACTGCCGATGGCAGCGCACCAGCGGCGTACGGCTTTCCAGCGTGCGCAGCGTCAGCTCGGTGAAACATTCCATGCCGTCGCTGCGCACCACGAATACCCCGCTCAGTTTGGAGCGGATCGCCAGCACTTCGTCGAAGCGCAGCAGATAGATGCGGCTGTGGCCGGTGCAGGGAATGTATTTCAGGTAACCGGCGCTCTCTTCCAGCGCCGCCACGTCCTGCGGCGCAGTGCGCTGCCGCAGGCGTTGCAGCGTCTTACTCAGCCGCTTCGGCTCCGCCGGCTTCAACAGGTAGTCGAAGGCGTGCTCCTCGAACGCCTGCACCGCGTATTCGTCGTAAGCGGTCAGAAACACGATGTGCGGCATGCGGTTGGGATCCAGCATGCCGACCATTTCCAGCCCGCTGATGCGCGGCATCTGGATATCGAGAAACACCACATCCGGCTGCAGCCGGTGGATCTGGCTGATGGCTTCGATGGCGTTGGCGCACTCGCCGATAATCGAGATCTCCGCTTCGGCCTCCAGCAGATGGCGCAGGTTGTCGCGGGCGGAAGGTTCATCGTCAACAATCAGTGCGTTTAACATCAGGCGGCCCTCTCCATGGGAACATTGAGCGTAATACGGGTGTAAGCGTCCGGCCGGCAATCCACCTGCACGCCATAGCCTTCGCCGTAGCGCACGCGAATGCGCTTATCCACCAGATTCATCCCCAGCCCGCTGCAGTTCGGTTTCGGCTGGAACAGCCCGGCGTTGTCCGTCACCTGCAGCAGCAGATGCTCCCCTTCGCAGCAGGCGCCGATTTCGATGCGGCCCACGCCCAGCAGATGCGAGGTGCCATGCTTGATGGCGTTTTCGACGATCGGCTGCAGCGAGAACGCCGGCAGCCGCACCGGCAACAGCGCCTCCGGCAGCGATACCGCGATCTCCAGCCGATCGGCGAAGCGCGCTTTCTCGATCTGCAGGTAGGCGTTCACGTGTTCAATCTCGTCCGCCAGGCTGACTTCGTCATCGGAACGTTTGAGGTTTTTACGAAAGAAGGTCGAGAGGGACTGCACCAGATCGCAGGCGCGTTCGCCATCGCGGCGGATCACCGCCACCAGGGTATTCAAGGCATTGAACAGGAAATGCGGATTGACCTGCGCATGCAGCAGCTTGATCTCCGACTGCGCCAGCAGCTGCTTGTGGCGCTCGTACTGTCCGGCCATGATCTGCGCCGACAGCAGGCTGGCGATACCTTCGCCCAGCGTACGGTTGATGGTGCTGAACAGCTGGCTTTTCGGCTCATACAGCTTGATGGTGCCGATCACCCGCTGATTTTCGCCGCGCAGCGGGATCACCAGCGTCGATCCCAGCTTGCAGGCCGGATTGATCGAGCAGCAGTAAGAGAGCTGATTGCCGTCGGCGTACACCACCTCGTTGTTGTCGATGGCGCGATGCGAATGCACCGAGGCGATCGGCGTGCCCGGCAGGTGGTGGTCGTCGCCGATGCCGATAAACGCCAGCAGCTTGTCGCGATCGGTGATCGCCACCGCGCCGATGCCCAGCTCCTGATAAATCACCCGAGCGACCTTCATGCTGTTTTCCTGATCGAAGCCCTGCCGCAGGATGCCCTCGGTGCGCTCGGCGATCTTCAGCGCCTTGGAAGAGAAGGCGCTGGTGTATTTTTCGAACATCGCGCGCCGATCCAGCAGGATTTGCATGAACATCGCCGCGCCGACGGTATTGGCGATCATCATCGGCAGCGCGATGTGCTCCACCAGCTGCAACGCTTCGTCGTAGGGGCGCGCCACCGCCAGGATGATCGCCATCTGCAGCACTTCCGCCACCAGCGCCACGCCGCCGACGAACAGCGGATTGAACAGCAGCTCGATGCGCCCGCGCCGCATGGCGATGCTGTGTACGATGCCGCCGACCAGGCCTTCCGACACCGTGGAGATCGCGCAGGCTACGTCGGTCATGCCGCCGAGCGTATACCGGTGCAGGCCGCCGGTCAGCCCGACCAGAAAGCCCACCGACGGCCCGCCCAGCAACCCGCCAAGGACCGCGCCTATCGCGCGGGTGTTGGCGATCGAATCCTGAATGTGCAGCCCGAAATAGGTGCCCATGATGCAGAACACCGAGAAGATCACGTAGCACAGCAGCTTGTGCGGCAGGCGGATGGTCACCTGCATCAGCGGGATGAACAGCGGGGTTTTGCTCAGCAGATAGGCGATAACGAGATAGACGCACATCTGCTGCAACAGCAACAGCACCTGGTTAAATTCATACATGGCAGCAACTCATCCAGAGACAACAAAGGGCGAACGCCGGATTTCCGGTCTGATTATTGTCTGCCGATTAGAGCATGAGGCGCGGGAGAAAACAGTGATGAAGGCAAGGCTTCGAGAGGAAGGAGCGGCCGACCCCAACGGGATCGGCCAAAAAACTTACGGCAGCACCTTGGCCGACAGAATCACCACCGGTTTGGTCGGCACATTCTGGTAAGGGCCGACGTTGCCGGTTGGCACCTGGGCAATTTTGTCCACCACGTCCATGCCTTTCACCACTTTGCCGAACACCGCGTAGCCGAAGTCACGCTGGCCGTGATCCAGGAAGGCGTTATCCGCCACGTTCAGGAAGAACTGGCTGGTGGCGCTGTCCTTGTCGGCGGTGCGCGCCATCGAGATGGTGCCGCGCAGGTTGCGCAAGCCGTTGTCGGCTTCGTTCTTGATCGGCGCCTTGGTGGATTTTTGCTGCATGTCAGCGGTGAAACCGCCGCCCTGGATCATAAAGCCCGGGATCACGCGATGGAAAATGGTGTTGTTGTAGTACCCGCTGTTCACGTAATCGACGAAGTTCTGGGTGGAAACCGGTGCCTTCTGGCTGTCGAGCGCCAACTCGATATTCCCCGCCGAGGTCGTCAGCATGACGTGGGTCTCACCGGCGGCGAGTGCGGCTGGCGCCATCGCTGTGAGGGAACACAGCGCGACGAAGGTCACTAAAGTACGTTTGAACATTAACGGGTCCTTTCTCTGAGAGACAAACAACGGAAAAGCGCTTTGATTCTAAAGAGCTGTATCGGCAAGTACCAGCCATTTACCTATATTTACCCAATTACGGGACATATCCTAGGCGGCCCTGAATTTTGCTGCGGAAAGTATGGGCGTAGAAGGCTTTTTTGCCAACCGCATCACGCATTTTTTGCCCCGCGCCGCCCTGGGTTGATTTTTGCGATCTGCCTCCCAGTTTGCACACGCATTGCCGTTACTCTATATAAATGAGAGCGCTCTCATTATAAAAAGAGCGGATACTGAAGCATCCCACGGCGGCGTCGCCGCGCAACCCCTGGAGAAATGACGTGAGTGAACTGATGACTGAAGTCAGCCCCGAGTTTGAAAGCACCATCATGGAACTGCTGGTGTTCTCCGGCAGCGCGCGCAGCAATGCGCTGATGGCGCTGCGGCAAGCGCGCGCCGGCGATTTCGCCGCCGCGGCCAGGCACATGGCCGAGTCCAAAGAGTGGGTGAAGAAAGCACACCTGATCCAGACCGAGCTGATCGGCCTGGACGAAGGCTGCGGCAAACTGGCGATCAACCTGATCACCGTGCATGCGCAGGATCATCTGATGAACGCCATGGTGATCCAGGATCTGGCCGACGACATGATCGAGCTCTATCGCCGTCAGTCGCAGACGGAGGGCCGCCCATGAGCATGCTTAAAATCGCCGTGATCGGCGGCGGCAGCAGCTACACCCCCGAGCTGGTCGATGGGCTGATCCAGCGCATTGAGGAGCTGCCGGTCACCGAGCTGGCGCTGGTGGACGTCGAACCGGGCCGGCAAAAAGTGGAAACCATCGCCGCCCTGACCCGCCGCATGCTGGCGCGCCACGGGCTGGAGCAGGTGAAGGTCAGCGTGCACTTTGCGCTGGACGACGCCATTCGCGGCGCCGCCTTCGTGCTGACCCAGTTCCGCGTCGGGCAACTGCCGGCGCGCGCCGCCGACGAACGGCTGGGCCTGAAATACCAGCTGCTCGGCCAGGAGACCACCGGCGTCGGCGGCTTCGCCAAGGCGCTGCGCACCATCCCGGTGATGCTGGACATCGCTCGCCGGGTGGAAAAACTGGCGCCGGACGCCTGGATCATCAACTTCACCAACCCGGCCGGCATCGTCACCGAGGCGGTGTCCCGCTTTACCAAAGCGAAGATCATCGGCCTGTGCAACGTGCCGATCAGCATGCATCACATGATCGCCAACATGCTGCAGGCGCCTTACGCCGACGTGCAGCTGCGCTTCGCCGGCCTGAACCACATGGTCTGGGTGCATCAGGTCACGCAGCAGGGGCGCGACGTCACCGCCAAGGTGATCGACATGCTGTGCGACGGCGCGGCGCTGACCATGAACAACATCAAGGAAGAGCCCTGGCAGCCGGACTTCCTGCGCGCGCTCGGCGCCATCCCCTGCCCCTACCACCGCTATTTTTACCAGACCCGCGAGATGCTGGCGGAAGAGATGGCCGCCGCCGGCGAGCGCGGCACCCGCGCCGAGCAGGTGATGCAGGTGGAGAAAGAGCTGTTCGAACTGTATGCCGATCCGCAGCTGAACACGAAACCGGAGCAGCTCAGCTTCCGCGGCGGTTCTTTCTATTCCGAAGTTGCGCTGGAGCTGATTCGTGCTATCCATAATAATCTCGGCACGCAATTAGTGGTCAACACCGCAAACCGCGGCGCAATCCATGGCCTGCCGGACGATGCTGTGATAGAAATCAACTGTATCGTTGATGCTCAGGGCGCGCACCCGCTGACCTTCGGCCCGCTGCCAGAGCCGATGCAGGCCCTGACGCAGCAGGTGAAAGCCTACGAACGCCTGACCATCGAGGCGGCGGTGCACGGCGATCGCCGCAGCGGGTTGCTGGCGTTGATCGCCAACCCGTTAGTGGGCAACGCCAACCTGGCGCAGCCGCTGCTGGAAGAGGTGTTGACGATAAACGCGCCGTATTTGCCGCAGTTCAGGTAAGCGGCTATACGCAGCCAGACAGGGGTTCGGCGCGCCGAACCCATTTTTTTAGCCGTAATTCAGGAGTGGGACGATGGTGACACTGGAAGATGTCGCAGCGCTGGCGGGCGTTTCGCGCGCCACCGTATCGCGCGTGGTGAACGGCGACAGCAACGTCAAGGCGCCGACCCGCGAGAAGGTTGAACGCGCCGTTGCCCAGCTCGGTTACACCCCCAACCCGGCGGCCCGCGCGCTCGCCTCCAGCCACAGCAATACCCTTGGGCTGGTCACCACCTCGTACCGCGGCGGCTTTTTCGGCGCGCTGATGGACTTCGTGCAGACCGAGGCCGAATCCCACGGCAAACAGCTGCTGGTGACCCAGGGCCGCAACAGCGCCGAAAACGAATGGCAGGCGGTGCAGCGGCTATTTAGCCTGCGCTGTGACGGCGTGATCCTGCACGTGCGTTTTCTCAGCGACGATCGGCTGCGCCAATTGGCGGCGGAGCAACGTGATTTCGTGTTGCTCGATCGTCTGGTGCCGGGGCTGGAAGACCGCTGCGTCACCTTCGATCACCCGCTCGCCAGCCGCATGGCGACGCAGCAGCTGCTCGATGCCGGGCACCGGCGCATCGCCTGCATCAGCGGCCCGCGTGAACGCCCGTCGAGCCGCCTGCGGCTGCAGGGATTTGAAGAGGCGATGCAGGCGGCGAATATCGATCCGGTGGCCTGCCTGGAGGGCGTCTACGATCTGGAAAGCGGTTACCGCTGCGCCGATCGGCTACTGCGGCAAGCCGCGCGGCCCAGCGCCATCTACTGCTGCAACGAAGAGATGGCGATCGGCGCGCTGCTGGCGATCAACGAACACCGCCTGCGGGTGCCGCAGGATATCTCCTTGATCTGCTACGACAGCGGCGAACGCGCGCCTTTCGTGCGCCCGGCGTTGAGCAGCGTACATTTTCCCATCAGCGAGATGGCCCAATACGCGGCGCGCAGGTTGATCGACCCCGCCACCCCGGCGCACCGGTTTGAGCCGACGATCGTCAACCGTGATTCCGTTGTGACGGTACGCAAATAGATCACAATAATGCACACCGGCCCTTCATGGGTTACATCAAAAAATCGACAGCCATCACAAAAAATCCCGTTGTCTGTGCTAGGATCCGCCCCCTGGTGGCCTGATCGGGACTTTTTTCTGCGTTTGCCAGGAAAAGCCAGCGGCCTTATGCCAGCGTTAAAACCTCTAACAGACATATTCAGGCCTATACAATGAATGACAGTAACCGCATACGGCTTACCTGGATCAGCTTCTTTTCGTACGCGCTGACCGGTGCTTTAGTGATCGTCACAGGGATGGTGATGGGAAACATTGCAGAGTACTTTAATCTGCCGGTTTCCAGCATGAGCAACACCTTTACTTTCCTCAACGCCGGCATTTTGATTTCGATCTTCCTCAATGCCTGGCTGATGGAAATCATCCCGCTGAAGCGTCAGCTGATCTTCGGCTTTGTCCTGATGGTGCTGGCGGTCGCAGGGCTGATGCTCGGCAAGAGCCTGACCATGTTCTCGCTGTGCATGTTTATCCTCGGCGTGGTTAGCGGTATCACCATGTCGATCGGCACCTTCCTGATCACCCACATGTATGCCGGCCGCCAGCGCGGTTCGCGCCTGTTGTTCACCGACTCCTTCTTCAGCATGGCCGGAATGATCTTCCCGATCGTCGCCGCGATGCTGCTGGCCCGCCATATCGGCTGGTACTGGGTTTATGCCTGCATCGGCCTGCTGTACGTGGGGATCTTCGTGCTGACCCTGTGCTCCGAATTCCCGGTGCTGGGCAAGAAAGGCGCCGACGCCGGCCAGCCGGTCGAGAAAGAAAAATGGGGCATCGGCGTGCTGTTCCTGTCGATCGCCGCGCTGTGCTACATCCTCGGCCAGCTGGGCTTCATTCAGTGGGTGCCTGAGTACGCCACCAAGTCGTTCAACATGGACATCGGCCAGGCCGGTAAGCTGGTGAGCGACTTCTGGACCTCTTACATGGTCGGCATGTGGGTGTTCAGCTTCATCCTGCGCTTCTTCGATCTGCAGCGCATCGTGACCGTGCTGGCCGCACTGGCTACCGGCGCGATGTACCTGTTCGTCAGCACCGACAACCCGGAGCACCTGGGCTACTACATCATGGCCCTGGGCTTCGTTTCCAGCGCCATCTACACCACGCTGATCACCCTCGGCTCGCTGCAGACCAAGGTCTCCTCGCCGAAGCTGGTCAACTTTATCCTGACCTGCGGCACCATCGGCACCATGTTGACCTTCGTGGTTACCGGCCCGATCGTGGCGAAAGGCGGCGCGCACGCGGCGCTGACCACCGCCAACGGCCTGTATTTGGCGGTGTTCGTGATGTGCCTGCTGCTGGGCTTCGTGACCAAGCACCGCAGCCACGGCCACGTGACGCACTGATTTCTTCGCATCAAAGACATCAGGGGCGCCCGCAAGGCGCCCTTTTTTTGCGCCTTAACGCCGAAAATCCACCGTTTCATGCTGCTGCAGATGCAGCGTGGTTTCCGCCGGCCGCGTTTCGGCGATCACCGCCCCCTGGCGAATCGAGTAGCGCACCGGCGTCTGGCGGCGCACCGCGTCGAAGCCGCTTTCCGCCGGCAGGATCACCAGGTTGGCGCTGTTGCCGGCCGCCAGGCCGTAGTCGCTCAGGTTAAGGGTGCGCGCGCTGTGGCTGGTGATCAGCTTTAGCCCGTCGTCGATCTGGCCATAGCCCATCAGCTGGCACACGTGCAGCCCCATATGCAGCACCTGCAGCATGTTGGCGGTGCCGAGCGGATACCAGGGATCGAACACGTCGTCATGGCCGAAGCAGACGTTGATCTGCGCCTCCAGCATCTCCTTCACCCGCGTTACGCCGCGCCGTTTCGGATAGCTGTCGAAACGGCCCTGCAGGTGAATGTTCACCAGCGGATTGGCGACGAAGTTGATGCCGGATATTTTCAGCAGGCGGAACAGCCGCGAGGCGTAAGCGCCGTTGTAAGAGTGCATCGCCGTGGTGTGGCTAGCGGTGACTTTCGCCCCCATCTCCAGCTTCAGCGCCAGCGCCGCCACGGTCTCGACGAAGCGCGATTGTTCGTCGTCGATCTCATCGCAGTGCACATCCACCAGCCGATCGTATTTTTGCGCCAGCGCAAACGCCTTATGCAGCGATTCCACGCCGTACTCGCGGGTGAATTCGAAATGCGGAATGGCGCCCACCACGTCGGCCCCCAGCCGCAGCGCCTCTTCAAGCAGCGCTTCGCCGTTGGGGTAGGAAAGGATCCCCTCCTGCGGGAAGGCGACAATCTGCAGCGTCACCCAGGGTGCCACCTCCTGTTTCACCTCCAGCATGGCGCGCAGCGCGGTCAGCGTGGGATCGGAAACGTCGACGTGGGTGCGCACATACTGCACGCCGTTGGCGATCTGCCACTTGAGCGTTTGCCAGGCGCGCTGTTTGACATCTTCATGGGTCAGCAACGCTTTGCGTTCGGCCCAGCGCTCAATGCCCTCGAACAGCGTGCCGGACTGGTTCCAGGCCGGCTGACCGGCGGTTTGCGTGGTATCCAGGTGAATATGCGGTTCGACGAACGCCGGCAGCGCCAGCCCGCCCTGCGCATCCAACACGTCGCTGCGCCACTCCTGCCCTTCCGGCTGCGGCACCAGATGCGCGATGCGCCCCTGCTCAATCGCCAGTTGCCACAATCCTTCATGCCCGCTTAAACGCAGGTTATCGATAAACTTCAATGGACGTTTCGCCACCCTTCACCTCTGCCGTTGCGCTGGTTTTCTTCATCATACTGGCAGCGGATCGCGCTGACAAAGTCACCGTTGCCTGCCTACCCCCTGTGTTTACTCTCTGCGGGGTAGTTTGCATGCAAACTGACTCGCTTCAGCTAAAGGTGAATAAAATCCGCAACTTATCAAAAAACGTGAAAAATCATCCATATACCACGTTAGAGGTATATGAGGGTGTGATTGATTTGCATCAATAAATTGCCCATTGGGAGAGATAAGGTAAGCCTAGGAAACCAGAATTTTGAGGCAATAATGAGCAGAGTCAAACTTGCCGTCGTCGGCAATGGCATGGTCGGCCACCGGTTCATCGAAGATCTGTTGGATAAAGCAGACAAAGACCAGTTCGTAATCACCGTATTTTGCGAAGAGCCGCGCATCGCTTACGATCGCGTGCACCTCTCTTCCTACTTCTCGCACCACACCGCCGAAGAGCTGTCGCTGGTGCGCGAAGGCTTTTACGAAAAACACGGCGTGAAGGTGCTGGTCGGCGAGCGCGCCATCACCATCAATCGCGACGAGAAGGTCATCCACTCCAACACCGGCCGCACCGTCTATTACGACAAGCTGATCATGGCCACCGGTTCCTATCCGTGGATCCCGCCGATTAAAGGTTCGGATAGCCAGGACTGCTTCGTTTACCGCACCATCGAAGACCTGAACGCCATCGAAGCCTGCGCGCGCCGCAGCAAACGCGGTGCGGTGGTCGGCGGCGGGCTGTTGGGGCTGGAAGCCGCAGGCGCGCTGAAAAGCCTGGGGGTGGAAACGCACGTGATCGAGTTCGCCCCGATGCTGATGGCCGAACAGCTCGACCCGATGGGCGGTGACCAGCTGCGCCGCAAGATCGAGCGCATGGGCGTCAAAGTACACACCGGCAAAAATACCCAGGAGATCGTCAACGGCGGCGGCACCGCGCGCAAAACCATGCATTTCGCCGACGGCAGCCTGCTGGAAGTGGATTTCATCGTGTTCTCCACCGGCATCCGCGCCCAGGACAAGCTGGCGCGCCAGTGCGGGCTGGAGATTGGCCGCCGCGGCGGCATCGCCATCAACGACAGCTGCCAGACGTCGGATCCGGACGTCTACGCCATCGGTGAGTGCGCCGCCTGGCGCGATCGCACCTTCGGCCTGGTGGCGCCGGGTTACAAAATGGCGCAGGTGGCCGTCGATCACCTGCTGGGCCGCGAAAACGGCTTCCAGGGCGCCGACATGAGCGCCAAGCTGAAGCTGCTGGGCGTGGACGTCGGCGGCATCGGCGATGCTCACGGCCGCACCGAGGGCGCCCGCAGCTACGTTTATCTGGATGAAAGCAAAGAAGTCTACAAACGCATCGTGGTCAGCGCCGACAACAAAACCCTGCTCGGCGCGGTGCTGGTGGGCGACACCAGCGATTACGGCAATCTGCTGCAGCTGGCGTTGAACGGCATCGAGCTGCCGGAAAACCCGGACGGCCTGATCCTGCCGGCTCATGCGGGCAGCAAACCGGCCATCGGCGTGGATTCGCTGCCGGAAAGCGCGCAGATCTGCTCCTGCTTCGACGTCAGCAAAGGCGACATCATCCAGGCGGTCAACAAAGGCTGCCACACCGTGGCGGCGCTGAAGGCCGAAACCAAGGCCGGCACCGGCTGCGGCGGCTGCATCCCGCTGCTCACCCAGGTGTTGAACGCCGAGCTGAGCAAGCAAGGCATCGAGGTCAACCATCACCTGTGCGAACACTTCGCCTACTCGCGCCAGGAGCTGTTCCACCTGATCCGCGTCGAAGGCATCAAGTCGTTCGAGGCGCTGCTGGCCAAATACGGCAAAGGCTACGGCTGCGAAGTCTGTAAGCCGACCGTCGGCTCGCTGCTGGCTTCTTGCTGGAACGAATACATCCTCAAGCCGCAGCATACGCCGCTGCAGGATACCAACGACAACTTCCTCGGCAATATCCAGAAAGACGGCACCTACTCGGTGATCCCGCGCTCCGCCGGCGGCGAAATCACCCCGGACGGCCTGCTGGCCATCGGCCAGATCGCCAAGGAGTACAACCTCTACACCAAAATGACCGGTTCGCAGCGCATCGGCATGTTCGGCGCGCAGAAAGACGACCTGCCGGCCATCTGGCGCAAGCTGCTCGCCGCCGGCTTTGAAACCGGCCACGCTTACGCCAAGGCGCTGCGCATGGCGAAAACCTGCGTCGGCAGCACCTGGTGCCGCTACGGCGTCGGCGACAGCGTCGGCTTCGGCGTCACGCTGGAGCATCGCTACAAAGGCATCCGCACCCCGCACAAAATGAAGTTCGGCGTCTCGGGCTGCACCCGTGAATGCGCCGAAGCGCAGGGCAAGGACGTCGGCATCATCGCCACCGAGAACGGCTGGAACCTGTATGTCTGCGGCAACGGCGGCATGAAACCGCGCCACGCCGATCTGCTGGCCGCCGACCTCGATCGCGAGACCCTGGTGCGCTACCTCGACCGCTTCATGATGTTCTATATCCGCACCGCCGATAAGCTGCAGCGCACCTCGGTGTGGCTGGAGAGCCTGGAAGGCGGCATCGATTACCTGCGCAAGGTGATCATCGACGACAAGCTCGGCATCAACGACCAGCTGGAAGCGGAGATCGCCCGCCTGCGCGATGCGGTGATCTGCGAGTGGAAAGAGACCGTCGAGCACCCGGAAACGCAGCTGCGCTTCGCCCACTTCGTCAACAGCCCGCTGCGCGATCCGAACGTGCAGGTGGTGGCCGAACGCGACCAGCACCGCCCGGCGCGCCCTGACGAGCGCATTCCCGTCACCCTGATCGATACCGAGGAGAGCCACGCATGAGCCAGTGGATTACCGTTTGTCCCGTCGCCGACATTCTGCCCGGCACCGGCGTGTGCGCCCTGATCGGCGATCGGCAGGTGGCGGTGTTCCGCCCCTATGCCGACGAGCAGGTGTTCGCCATCAGCAATATCGACCCGTTCGCCCAGGCCAGCGTGCTGTCGCGCGGCCTGATCGCCGAGCATCAGGGCGAACTGTGGGTCGCCAGCCCGCTGAAGAAACAGCATTTCCGCCTGTACGACGGCCACTGTCTGGAAGACGACAGCCGTTCCGTCGCCAGCTTCGCCAGCCGGGTGGTCGACGGCATCGTGCAAGTCGCGGCATAACCTTTCGGGAGGCAACATGTTTACCGACACGATCAACAAATGCGCCGCCAACGCGGCGCGCATCGTCCGCCTGGCGAAAGAAAGCCCGCTCGGCTTTTGGATCAGCTCGGCGATGGCGGGCGCCTACGTCGGCCTCGGCATCATCCTGATCTTCACCCTCGGCAACCTGGTCGACCCAAGCGTGCGGCCGCTGGTGATGGGCGCCACCTTCGGCATCGCCCTGACGCTGGTGATCATCGCCGGTTCCGAGCTGTTCACCGGCCACACGATGTTCCTGACGCTCGGCGTCAAGGCCGGCACCATCCGCCAGAGCCAGATGTGGGCGGTGCTGCCGCAAACCTGGCTCGGCAATCTGCTCGGCTCGGTGCTGGTGGCGCTGATGTATTACTACGGCGGCGGCAGCCTGCTGCCGGTGGATACCAGTCTGGTGCACAGCGCCGCGCTGGCGAAAACCACCGCGCCGGCCGAGGTGCTGTTCTTCAAGGGCGTATTGTGCAACTGGCTGGTCTGCCTGGCGATTTGGATGGCGATCCGCGTCGAAGGCGCCGCCAAATTCATCGCCATCTGGTGGTGCCTGCTGGCCTTTATCGCCTCGGGTTACGAACACTCCGTCGCCAACATGACGCTGTTCGCCCTCTCCTGGTTCGGCAACCACAGCGAGGCCTACACCCTCGCCGGCATTGGCCACAACCTGCTGTGGGTGACGCTGGGCAACATCCTGTCCGGCTCGGTGCTGATGGGGCTGGGGTATTGGTACGCTACGCCGCGCGCCGAACGCCCGCAGGCGGCTAAAGCCGCCGCACGTCAGACCGCCTGAGTTTTCGGGGGCGCATTTCGCCCCCACACTGATTCTCCCGAGGAGTGCCGATGGACTACCTGCCGATTTTCTGCCAACTGCAACATAAAGCCTGCCTGCTGGTGGGCGGCGGCGAGATCGCCGAACGCAAGGCGCGCCTGCTGCTGGACGCCGGCGCGGCGCTGACCGTCAACGCCCTGGCATTCAGCCCACAGTTCCACCACTGGGCTGAAGAAGGCCTGCTGACGCTGGCCGAGGGCGAATTCAGCCCGGCCCTGCTGGCGGAAAAATGGCTGGTGATCGCCGCCACCGATCGGCTGGAAGTCAACGCACTGGTGTACCAGTGCGCCAACCAGCAACGGGTGTTCTGCAACGTGGTGGACGATCCGAAACGCGCCAGCTTTATCATGCCGTCGATCATCGATCGTTCGCCGATCATGGTGGCGGTGTCCTCCGGCGGCAAAGCGCCGGTGCTGGCGCGGCTGCTGCGCGAGAAGCTGGAAGCGATGCTGCCGCAGCACCTCGGCAAGCTGGCCCAGCTGGGCGGCTCGCTGCGGCAGCGGGTAAAACAACGCTTCAGCAGCCTCGGCGCGCGCCGTCGCTTCTGGGAACGGTTATTCGCCCACGATCGGCTGGCGCAGTCGCTGGCCAACGACGACGCCGCGCTGGCCGAACGCCAGCTCGAGCAGCTGTTCAGCGAACGGCCGGAAGATCGCGGTGAAGTGGTGCTGGTGGGCGCCGGGCCGGGCGATGCCGGCTTGCTGACGCTGAAAGGGCTGCAGCAGATCCAGCAGGCCGACGTGGTGGTTTACGACCGGCTGGTCTCCGAAGAGATCATGACGCTGGTGCGCCGCGACGCCGAACGCATCTTCGTCGGTAAACGCGCCGGCCACCACTGCGTGCCGCAAGAGCAAATCAACCAAATCCTGCTGCAGCAGGCGCTGCAAGGCAAACGCGTGGTGCGCCTGAAGGGCGGCGATCCCTTTATCTTCGGCCGCGGCGGCGAAGAGCTGGAGACGCTGGCGGATGCCAACGTGCCGTTCTCGGTGGTGCCGGGCATTACCGCCGCCTCCGGCTGTTCCGCCTACAGCGGCATCCCGCTCACCCACCGCGACCATGCGCAAAGCGTGCGCCTGGTGACCGGCCACGCCAAGGCCGACGGCGGATTGGACTGGGCGACGCTGGCCGCCGGGCAGCAGACGCTGGTGTTCTATATGGGGCTAACGCAGGCAGCGGAGATCCAGCGCCAGCTGATCGCACACGGCTTGCCGGCCGCCACACCGGTAGCGCTGGTGGAAAACGGCACGTCCTGCCGCCAGCGGGTGATCGAAGGCGAGCTCGGCCAACTGGGCGCCTTGTCCCTGCAGGCCGCCAGCCCCAGCCTGATCATCGTCGGCAGCGTGGTCAGCCTGCGCAGCAAGCTCAATTGGTTCGCCAGCGAGGAACCGCCCGCCGGCCTGGCGCAAATGGCGTGATACCGACGTAAAAAAAGCGGCCTTTGGCCGCTTTTTCTATTCGCGCCGGCGTTACGCCTGCGGCGGTACGAAACCGACGGCCTGATAGACCTTCGCCAGGGTTTCCTGCGCGCGCGCGCGGGCCTTGGCGGCGCCGTCGCGCATCACCTGCTGCAGATAGGCTTCGTCGTTGCGGAAGCGGTGGTAGCGCTCCTGCAGCTCACCCAGCATGCCGGAGACGGCTTCCGCCACCGCGCCTTTCAGGTGGCCGTACATCTGGCCCTCGAACTCGGCTTCCAGCTGCGCGATGCTCTTGCCGGTCACGCCGGCGAGGATATCCAGCAGGTTGGAGACGCCCGCCTTGTTGACCACGTCGTAACGCACGACAGGCGGCTCTTCCGAGTCGGTCATTGCGCGTTTGATCTTCTTGGTCACCGCTTTCGGATCTTCCAGCAGGCCGATCACGTTGTTGCGGTTGTCGTCCGACTTGGACATCTTCTTGGTCGGCTCCTGCAGCGACATGACGCGCGCGCCGGATTTAGGAATGAACGGCTCAGGCACTTTGAACACGTCGCCGTACAGCGCGTTAAAACGCTGGCCTACGTCGCGGCTCAGTTCCAGGTGCTGTTTCTGGTCTTCGCCCACCGGCACCTGATTGGTTTGATACAGCAGGATATCGGCCGCCATCAGCACCGGATAGCTGAACAGCCCGGCGTTGATGTTCTCCGCGTAGCGCGCGGATTTGTCCTTGAACTGCGTCATGCGGCTCAGTTCGCCGAAATAGGTGTAGCAGTTCAGCACCCAGCTCAGCTGCGTGTGCTCCGGCACGTGCGACTGCACGAAGATGGTGCTTTTTTCCGGATCGATACCGCAGGCCAGGTACAGCGCCAGCGTATCCAGCGTGGCCTTGCGCAGCTTCTCGGCGTCCTGGCGCACGGTGATGGCATGCAGATCGACGATGCAGTAGATGCAGTCGTAGTCGTCCTGCATCTGCACCCACTGACGCAGCGCACCCATGTAGTTGCCGATGGTCAGTTCGCCGGACGGCTGCGCGCCGCTAAATACGATGGGCTTACTCATGTTTAAATTTCCTGATTCTCTAAAGATGACAGCCCAAGAGCGGGCAACAAATCGGCGAAGCGCTCCAACACCCGATCGGGGTGGCTCAGGGCGATCGATTCGCCGTAGTTATAACCGTAGGTAAAGCCGACGCTCGGGCAACCGGCACCCTGCGCGGCTTGAATATCGTTGCGGGAGTCGCCGACGAACAGCAGTTCATGCGCCCGCAGCCCAAGCTTGCCGAGCACCAGGTACAGCGGCGCCGGATGCGGTTTCTTTTCCGTCACGTCGTCGCCGCCGATCACCAGCGAGAAATAGTCGCCAATGCCCAGCGCCGCCAGCAGCGGTGCCACGAACGGTGTCGGCTTGTTGGTCACTAATGCCATCGGGTAACCGTGCGCGGCCAGCCGGGCCAGCGTCTCTTGCACCTGCGGGAACAGGCGGCTGCCGCTGTCGACGGTCTGCGCGTAGAAATGGTCGAAGCGTTCACGCAGCCGGCTGCACTGCTCCGGCGTGCCTTCCGCTTCCGCCCAGCGCAGCGCGCGTTGCACCAGCACGTCGGCGCCGTTGCCGATCCAGGTGCCGACCCGTTCTTCACCCGCTTGCGGCAGGCCCGTCTCTTCCAGCGCCATATCGATGGCGGCCGCCAGACCCGGCGCGCTGTCGACCAGCGTGCCGTCCAGATCGAAGGCCAATGCGCGGATCGCGCCGAAATCAGCCATGGGTAACCTTCGCCAGCTCGCTGCGCATCTCGTCGATCACCTTGCGGTAGTCCGGCTGGCCAAAGATGGCGGAACCGGCGACGAACATATCGGCGCCCGCGGCGGCGATTTCGGCGATGTTGTCCACCTTCACCCCGCCGTCGACTTCCAGGCGGATATCGCGGCCGCTGTCGTCAATCAGCTTGCGCACCTGGCGCAGCTTGTCCAGAGTGCCGTGAATGAACGACTGGCCGCCGAAGCCCGGGTTAACCGACATCAGCAGGATCACGTCGATTTTATCCATCACGTAATCGAGGTAGCTCAGCGGCGTGGCCGGGTTGAACACCAGGCCGGCTTTACAGCCGTGCTCTTTGATCAGCTGAATGGTGCGATCGACATGCTCGGAAGCTTCGGGGTGGAAAGAGATATAAGACGCGCCGGCCTTGGCGAAATCAGGCACGATGCGATCCACCGGCTTGACCATCAGGTGCACGTCAATCGGTGCGGTAATGCCGTAGTTGCGCAGCGCTTCGCACACCATCGGGCCGATGGTCAGATTGGGCACGTAGTGGTTGTCCATCACGTCGAAGTGCACCACGTCGCCGCCTGCTGCCAGCACGTTGGCGGTATCTTCACCTAACCGGGCAAAATCTGCCGACAGAATGGACGGGGCAATCAAAAACTTTTTCATCCGCTTCTCCAAACGTAGGGTCGAGTTGTTATGCGCCGGGGGGCCCCCGGCTTAGCGATACAGCGCCAAAAGCTCGTTCACTTTGCTGCGGCCGAGAATGTTGCGGCTGATCGTGCGGCGCGCTTTCACCACATACAGCGCGGCATGCTGGTACCAGTCGCGCGTCAGCTCGGTATCGTGATTGGAGATCAATACCGGTACCTGGCTCTCTACCGAGAGCTGGTGCGCCAGATGCGCCAGGCTCTGCTGATCGGCGATGCTGAAGCTGTTGGTGTGGTAAGCGGTGAAATTCGCCGTCGCCGACAGCGGCGCATAAGGCGGATCGCAATACACCACGGCGCCGGCCACGGCCTTCGCCATGGTATCGCGGTAATGCTCGCAGACAAAAGTGGCATTGCGCGATTTTTCGGCAAACCAGTAGAGCTCTTCTTCCGGGAAGTACGGTTTCTTGTACCGGCCAAACGGCACGTTGAACTCGCCGCGCAGGTTATAGCGGCACAGGCCGTTATAGCAGTGGCGGTTCAGGTACAGGAACAGCAGCGCCCGGCGGTAAGGCTCGGTGCTAGTATTGAACTCTTCTCGCAGCAGGTAAAACTGATCCGAGTTATTGAATTCATCGGCGAAAAGCGTGCGGGCATCGCGCACGAAGTCATCCGTGCGCAGCTTAACGATGTTATACAGGTTGATAAGATCGCTATTGATGTCGGCGAGAATGTAGGCGTCGTAATCCGTATTCAGAAAGACGGATCCCGCACCCACGAAGGGCTCGATTAAGCAGTCTCCCGCCGGCAGATGGCGACGAATCTCATCTACCAGCGGGTATTTTCCACCAGCCCATTTTAAAAAAGCGCGGTTTTTCTTCATGCCGTCAATTAGCTACTTATACAATTCAGAGCGGCGGATTGTACTCTGTTTCAGACAGCACATCAGCGCACAAATTTAAATGATTTATTTTTTAAGATCTTGCTGCACTTGGTGTACAGGTCGGACCCACGGTTTTTTCGCCTGCACATCCGCCGGCAACGAAGCAATGGCGCGCTTCGCTTCTGCGGAAGACGCATAGTTGCCGCTTACCAGCACGTACCACGGTTTGCCGTCACGCTTGGTGGCGTACACCAGGTAGTTCTGCAGCTTCTGCTGTTTGGCGTAGGCGTTCAGCGTATCGGAACGCGAAGCGCTGCTCAGCTGCAAGGTATAGTGGCTGCCTGGCGCAGACTGCAGCGAACTGCCGCTGCTGGCGACCGCTCCCGCTTTCGCGGTAGAAGACGGCTTGGCAGGCGGCGTATACACCGTGGTCGGTGATTTATGCTGTTGCTGCGCGGTGCCCTGCACAGGGCGAGTCGTTTCGCGCGCCGCGGCGCCGCTCATCACCGTCGCCGGTGCGGTCGGCAGCGTCGAGGCTGCGCCGGTCATGCCCTGGGTCGCGGCATCCACCTGCCCTTGCTGCTGCGACAGCGCATCCGCCATGTTGCCAGGCAGATCGACACGCTGCTGCGCACCGCCCTGCTGAGGCTGAGTTTGCGCTTCGGTCGGCGTGCCGGAGATCGGCGGAACGCTGACGTTCTGCGGTTGCTGCGGCTGAGTCGCGCTCACGCCGTTGTTGTCATGGGTATCCGTGGTGCCGCCCGGCACGCCGTTATTGGCGGTGGTCAGCGACGAAGAACCGGACAGGTTGATATCGCGGGCCGCGCCGTTTTGCGCGCCGCTATCCTGAGCCGCTTCATGCTTGGTCGGCGCCTTCAAGGCGGAACCGATGCCGATAATCAGCAGCAACAGCACCAAAATGCCGATGCCGATCATCAAATGCTGGCGCGAAACGGCGAAGCGCGGCGCGGCGGCCGGCTTGCGCGAACGCGTAGGACGACGATCGCTGCTATCAGGTCTGAGATCGTCTTCCGGTTTAAACTCGTCCATCTGAAACCCTCCAACTAGAGGCAAAAGCCCACCACCGTAGACCTACCGTGGCACGGGCAGATTAACCCGATGATGGCAAAGCGACACCCGTCGTGCTCTGCTCACTGTATTAATATAGATGCAAATGGCGGCTAAGCCACTGTTACTTAGTCCGATTTAATTACGCTTCTGCTCAGGCAGGCAGGCGGCGATCGACGCCAACACCAGCTCATGCCCTACGCCGCCGCGCACTTCCGCCGCACCTATCGCGGTCGGCAGCACCAGGCGCAGTTCACCCGCCAGCACTTTCTTGTCGCGTAGCATGTGCGGCAGATAGGATTCCGGCGTCATTTCCTGCGGCCCGCAGACCGGCAAGCCGGCGCGCAGCAGCAGCGCTTTGATGCGTTCGATATCTTCAACCGAGAACTGGCCGAGACGGCGCGCGGTTTCCGCCGCCATCACCATGCCCGCAGCCACCGCTTCGCCGTGCAGCCATACGCCGTAGCCCATTTCGGCTTCGATGGCGTGGCCGTAAGTATGGCCCAGATTCAGCAAGGCGCGCAGGCCGCTTTCGCGTTCGTCGGCGGCCACGACCTCGGCCTTCAGCTCGCAGCAGCGGCGGATACAGTACGCCAACGCCTGCATATCCAGCGCCATCAGCGCATCGATGTTGTTTTCCAACCAGACGAAGAACTCGCGATCGAGGATGATCCCGTATTTGATGACTTCAGCCAGGCCGGAAGAGAGTTCACGCGTCGGCAACGTTTTCAGGCAATCCAGATCAACCACCACCGAAGCGGGTTGATAGAAAGCGCCGATCATATTTTTGCCGAGCGGGTGGTTGACGGCGGTTTTGCCGCCTACGGAGGAGTCCACCTGCGACAACAGCGTGGTGGGAACCTGAATGAAGCGCACGCCGCGTTGGTAGCACGCGGCGGCGAAGCCGGTCAGATCGCCGACCACGCCCCCGCCGAGGGCGATCAGCGTGGTATCGCGCCCGTGCGGTTTTTCAAGCAGCGCCGAAAACACCTGCTCCAACACCGCCAGAGATTTGTACTGCTCACCATCGGGAAGGATCACCTGATCCACCACGACGCCCCCCTGCTCCAGCACCTGCCGGACACGCTCCAGATAAAGCGGCGCCAGGGTCTGGTTGGTGACCAACATCGCTTGCTCACCCGCCTTCAACGGCATAAAAGAAACCGGATCGTTAAACAATCCGGCGGCGATGGTAATCGGGTAGCTGCGCTCCCCAAGCGTTACAGTAATTCTCTCCATGTCGCGCTCAGTTCTCTGTATGGTGCGGCGGTGGTTGATCCCCGCAACAGCGGGGAACACAAATCAGTTTTCCGCATTGGCCGACGGCGAACGCGAAAATCGGCAATCAGTTGCTTTCCAGCATGTTGATGATCTGGTTGGCAACCACTTTAGCGCTCTGATCGTCGGTGCGGATGGTGACATCAGCAATCTCTTCATACAACGGATTGCGCTCTTTCGCCAAGGCTTCCAGCACTTCACGCGGCGGAGAATCAACCTGCAGCAGCGGGCGTTTTTTATCACGCTGGGTACGAGCCAGCTGCTTCTCGATCGTGGTTTCCAGATAGACCACCACGCCGCGCGCGGACAGACGGTTGCGCGTTTCGCGCGACTTCACCGAACCGCCGCCGGTCGCCAACACAATCCCTTGTTTTTCCGTCAGTTCATTAATGACTTTTTCTTCACGATCGCGGAAACCTTCTTCCCCTTCCACGTCGAATACCCAGCCCACGTCAGCTCCGGTACGTCGCTCAATTTCTTGATCGGAGTCGAAGAACTCCATATTGAGTTGCTGAGCTAACTGACGGCCAATAGTGCTTTTGCCGGCACCCATAGGCCCAACCAGAAAGATATTGCGTTTCTCTGCCATGTTTTTCGGTATTACTAAGACAATTCGTTAATGTTAACCCGCCCCGCCAATCAAATCAGCGGCGGGACCTAAACTGAAACCTCATGAGCGATAGTGCGAGATCAGACGAAAAATTATCTCAACACTCTTGGTAGTTTGGCAACCGAATAAATCGCAATCCACGCCGCGGGAGGGAAACCATATGTTTTTAACGGCGTCTTGACGCTAACAAAAAACCTCGGTGCTCAATTCGGTAACCCTTGTAAGCTAAATCGGCCGCAGCGTCAAACGCAGATCCCCCCAAGGGGATAAAAAAGTGTATCTGCTCATCAACTTTAGGAGATTTGCCGCCCGGCCGACAGGCAGCCGCTTATCCCTTAATCAGGGTCGGCGTAATGAAGATCACCAGCTCGCGTTTTTTCTGTTGCGCGCCGCTTTGCCGGAACAAGCCCCCCAGCAGTGGTGCATCGCCCAATCCCGGCACCTTGTCCGCCGTCTTGCCGCTATGCCGTTGAAAAATACCGCCGAGCACCAGGGTTTCGCCGTTTTTCACCGTGATCTGCGTCTTAATCTCCTGTTTATCGATGGTCAGCGCTTCCCCCGCGCCCCGGCTGATGGCGCGCCCCGGCATATTTTGGCTGATGTGCAGCGTCAGCGTGATGCGTCCGTCCGGCAACACCTTGGGCGTCACCTCCATGCCCAGCACCGCCTCTTTGAACTCGATCGCGGTCGCACCGCTGGCGCCGCTCGACACTTCGTAAGGGATCTCGGTTCCCTGTTTGATACTGGCGGTTTGCAGATGCGCCGTCAGCAGGCGCGGGCTGGCGATGATCTCCACCTGATTCTCCTGCTCCAGCGCCGTCAGCTCGAGGCTCAGCAAACGCCCGCTGATGCGCGCCAGATGAAAACCGGCGTTCACGGCGCCGCGTTCCAGCGGCAGATTGACACCGACATTACCCGGCCGCAACGGCCGCGCCGGCCTGTCGTCGGCCGCCAACCCCCAACGCACGCCAAGCTCACGCAGGCTTTCGCGGTTGATGGTCACGATATGCGCCGCCAGTTGCACCTGCGCCAGCGGCGCGTCCATTTCCGTCACCCGTTTTTTCAACTGCGTCAGGATTGGCGCGGTGTCGCGCAGCAGCAGCGTATTGGTGCGCTTATCCGCCAGCACGCTGCCTCGCTCGCTGAGCAAGGCGCCGCGTTGGGCGTTGAGGCTTTCGGCAATTTCCGCCGCATCGCCGTTCTGTAACGTCAGGGTCAGGCTGTGCAGCGGTTGCCGCTGCGCCAGCGCTTCTCGCTGCTGTTTTTTTTCCTGCGCGTCCGGCTCCGGGGCGATCAGCATCACGCTCCCCTCCCGCGTCATCGTCAGCTTGCCCATACGCAGAGTCAGCGCCAGCGCCTGAGGCCAGGGCACATTCTCCAGCCGCAGCGTCAGGTTGCCGCTCACGCCGGGCGCGGCGATCAGGTTCATCTGCCGATAATCCGCCAGCGCCTGCAGGATGACCGTCACCGGCGCATCCTGAAACTCCAGGGAAACCCGCTGTTTATCCTGCGCCTGCGCGGCGCCGAGCGCCAGGCACCACAGCGCCACGCCCAATCCAGCGCGTCCTTTCATGGTTTGCCATCCTTGTTGTTGTCCATCATGAGCGAGATGTCGCTCTGGCTCGCCGGGCAATCCGGTTCGGCCGCCAGCGCCGTTAACGTCAGGCTGCGCGCCTGCACCTGCGTCACCTGCCAGCGCTCGGCCAGCACCCGCTGCTGCGGCCGCAGGCGTAGCCATTGCCCCGCCGGCGTCACCACCCAGCCATAGCGCAGCGCCGGGTGCCCGATGACGCCTTTCAGTCGCCAGCCCGCCGGCGATGCCTCCGTTTGGGCACAAGCAGGTAGCGGAGGCGGCGCAAACGGATCGCGCGGCTCAGCGCATAAGGCCCACGGCCATAGCAGCCACCACCAACGGCCAGGTCTTTTACTCATCGGCCTGCTCCTCGGCGGCATCCTGTAAAACCAACCGCGCCGTCATGCCCTGCGGCGGTGTCTCCACGCTCAGCTGCTGGAGGCGCAAATCGGCGGGCAGCGCCTCCAGCAGCACCAGCAAACCGGCGTAGTCAATGCGCAAGCTCAGCGTTTGCCGCGGCGGTTTTTCCTGCCGCTGCCAGCGCAACAGGGCGCCCCCCGCTCGTTGCAGCACGCTCGCCAGATCGCCGGTGGCGATCGGCGCAAGCGGCGCCGCCGGGATAGCGGTTTGCGGCGTCTCTTCCAACTGGCTCTGCACCATGGCGATCTGTTGCAACAGGCGCTGTTGCCGCTCCGCCGCGCTTTCCCGCTGACGCCATTCGTCTTGCAGCATCCAGCCGCCGCCCAACAGCGCCAACGCGCCAATGCCCAGCCCTTGCGCCACCAGCAATAGCCAACCCGGCAAGCTCAGCCAGAAGCGCAGCCCGGATGACAAACGGCTATCCATCACGCCCCCAGCGCGCCGCCAGGTGAAAGGAGTACAGGCCGTCTTCGCGTTGCGCCACCTCAGCCAAACGCAGCCGTGGCAACGCAGGCATCCCCGCCAGCCGTCGTTCGAACTGCGTGATGGCCGCAGGAGAGCGGCTCAATCCACGCAGCCGCAGGCCGTTCACCGCATCGCTGTCCAGCGCCGTGAGCCACAGCGGGGGAGGAACGCTGGAGGACAATTGCTGCAGCAGCTGCAAATGACGCCGGTTATGTTGGGCGTTGCTCGCCTGCCGTTCGGCGCGGACGCTGTGCAGCGCTCGCTGCGCCCGCTCTTGCTGCTGCTGGCGGACGAGCAACGTCAATGCCGCCAGCTCTTCACCCAGCATCGCCAGCCGCGCCTGCCGCTGCGCCTGTTGATGCTGCAGCTGGCCGGCGATCAGGAACAGTGCCAGCAGCAGCGCCGCTACCTGCAACAGCAGCACGCCCAGCCAGAAATAGCCGCGCCGCCGCTCGCGGCGCTGGCGCCAGGGCAGAAAGTTGACCTGATACATCAGCGATCCTCCTCGCGCAGCGCCAGACCACCGGCCAACGCGAACGCCGAAGGATGCGCAGGCAACGGCGGCCGCAGCTGCGTGAAGGCGCTGAGCGGCGACCAGCCAAGGCAACCGGCGGGCAAGGCTCCCGCCAGCACGCCGCCGGCATAGACCGGCCGATCGTCGCCCACCGGCATCTGGGCTTGCAGCGCCCGCAGCGCCTGCGCGTCATCGTCGCCCGGCGCCAGACCAAAAGCGAACGCGCCGTCGGCCGGCGCCACCCACAGCCATTCTCGTTCGAGACGGTGCATCAGCCCCGCAGCGGGCGGCACGCCTGCCGCCGTCGCCATCATGCGCAGCGCACAGGGGGTGATATCGACCGCTTGCGGATGCAGACCAGCCTGACGCAGACAATGCAGCCACTGCTGCAGTTCCTGCCGCCGCGCAGCGGTCAACAGCAGCGCCGCCTCATCCGCCGGCGCGGCGCGATAGTCGAGCGCCAACGTCTGGCCGTCGAGCGGGAACTGCTTCAAACCGTGGCCACCGATATAGTCGCTGCGTTCCGGCTCGCGCAGCCGCGCGTCCGGCTGCGTCATGCGCTGCTGCAACACGCGCTGCGCCGGCAGAGCAATGCGTAAGGAAATATGTCGCGGCAGTTGGACACGCCATTGCCGCAGGGCCCGGATCAGGAATTCGGAAGGTTGCAGGCAGCCATCGCGCAAAACCGCCTGCGGCAGCGCCTGCTGCCACCAGTGGCGCAGCTGCCAGCCGTTGCGGCGGCGTTGGGCCGCCACCGCCCGCACGCAGTCAATTTGTATATCCAGCCCTACCTGCCATGCTTGAGGGAACATGTTTCGCAAGCCTCCATAACATCAGATGATAAAAGAACATATCCATGTCGCAGGCTTGCCTTTATACTACCGCGCGGTTGTTTATAAACTGCCCAAATGACTTAGAAATGGGAAATCTCAGGTGAAGTTCGTAAAGTATTTTCTAATCCTTGCAGTATGTTGCATCGTGCTGGGAGCAGCCTCGATTTTTGGCTTGTACAAATATGTCGAGCCACAGCTGCCCGACGTCGCAACGCTGAAAGATGTGCGGCTGCAGATACCGATGCAGGTCTACAGCGCCGATGGCGAACTGATCGCCCAATACGGCGAGAAGCGCCGCATTCCGCTGAAACTGGATCAAATTCCGCCGGTGATGGTGCACGCATTCATCGCCACCGAAGACAGCCGCTTCTATGATCACCACGGCGTCGATCCGGTCGGCATCTTCCGCGCCGCCTCCATCGCGCTGGTCTCCGGCCACGCTTCACAGGGGGCCAGTACCATTACCCAGCAGCTGGCGCGTAACTTCTTCTTAAGCCCGGAACGCACCCTGATGCGTAAAATCAAGGAAGCTTTCCTGGCGGTGCGCATCGAGCAGATGCTCACCAAAGATGAAATCCTTGAGCTGTATCTGAACAAGATCTATCTGGGTTACCGCGCCTACGGCGTGGGCGCCGCCGCGCAGGTCTATTTCGGCAAAGACGTCAGCCAGCTGACCCTGAGCGAAATGGCGACCATCGCCGGCCTGCCGAAAGCGCCGTCCACCTTCAACCCGCTCTATTCGCACGATCGCGCCGTTGCCCGTCGCAACGTGGTGCTGTCGCGCATGCTGGACGAACACTACATCACGCAGGCACAGTACGATCAGGCGCGTTCCGAAGATTTGGTCGCCAATTACCATGCGCCGGAAATCAGCTTCTCCGCGCCGTATCTCTCCGAGATGGTGCGTCAGGAGATGATCAAGCGCTACGGTGAAAACGCCTATACCGACGGTTACAAGGTTTACACCACCGTCACCAAACGACTGCAGCTGGCGGCGCAGGAGTCGGTGCGCAACAACGTGCTGGCCTATGACATGCGCCACGGCTACCGCGGCCCGTCCAACGTGTTATGGAAAGTCGGCGAAGCGGCCTGGGATCGCAAACAGATTGTCGATTCGCTGAAAAACCTGCCGAACTACGGCCCGCTGGCGCCGGCGGTGATTACCGCCGCCAACCCGCAGGAAGCGACGGCGATGCTGGCCGACGGCAGCAGCATTGCCCTGCCGATGGCGACCATGCGCTGGGCGCGGCCATATCGCTCAGACACTCAGCAAGGCCCAACGCCGAAACGCGTCACCGATGTGGTGCAGGCCGGCCAGCAGGTGTGGGTGCGCAAAGTGAACGACGCCTGGTGGCTGTCGCAGGTGCCGGACGTCAACTCGGCGCTGGTCTCGATCAACCCGAACGACGGCGCGGTGAAAGCGCTGGTCGGCGGCTTCGATTTCAACCAGAGCAAATTCAACCGCGTCACGCAGGCGCTGCGCCAGGTAGGTTCGAACATCAAACCGTTCCTGTACACCGCCGCGATGGATAAAGGCCTGACGCTGGCCACCATCCTGAACGACTTGCCGATCACCCGTTGGGATGCCGGCGCCGGCACCGACTGGCGGCCGAAGAACTCGCCGCCGACCTACGACGGCCCGATTCGCCTGCGGCAGGGGCTGGGGCAATCGAAGAACGTGGTGATGGTGCGCGCGATGCGCGCGATGGGCGTCGACTACGCGGCGGAATATCTGCAGCGCTTCGGCTTCCCGGCGCAGAATATCGTGCATACCGAATCGCTGGCGCTGGGTTCCGCCTCCTTCACCCCGATGCAGCTGGTGCGCGGCTACGCGGTGCTGGCGAACGGCGGTTACCTGGTCGATCCGTACTTCATCACCAAAATTGAAGACGACAACGGCAATACGGTGTTCGAAGCCAAACCGAAAGTGGTGTGCAGCAGCTGCAACCTGCCGGTGATCTACGGCGACACCCACCGCTCGGCGGTGCTGTCCGACGACAACATCGAAAACGTCGCCACCTCGCAGGAAGGCAACAACAGCACGGTGCCGATGCCGCAGCTGGAGCAGGTTACCCCGGCTCAGGTACAGCAGGACGGCGACCAACAGTATGCGCCGCACGTCATCAGCACACAGCTGGCCTTCTTGATCCACGATGCGCTGAACAGCAATATCTTCGGCGAACCGGGTTGGATGGGTACCGCCTGGCGCGCCGGGCGCGATCTGAAGCGTCATGATATCGGAGGCAAAACCGGTACCACCAACAGTTCCAAGGACGCCTGGTTCTCCGGCTATGGCCCGGATACCGTGACCTCGGTGTGGATCGGTTTCGACGATCACCGCCGCGATCTGGGCCGGTCGACGGTATCCGGCGCCATCCCGGATCAAATTTCCGGCGGTGAAGGCGGTGCCAAGAGCGCCCAGCCGGCGTGGGACGACTTCATGAAGACCGCGCTGGAAGGCATCCCGGAGCAAAAAGTCACGCCGCCGCCTGGCATCATCAGCGTCACCATCGACAAGAGCAGCGGCAAGCTCTCTGGCGGTGGCGGCGGCAGCCGTTCCGAGTACTTCATCGAAGGAACGCAGCCGACGGACTACCCATCGCGCGATACCGGCACCACGCTGACCGATCCGGGCGGTGAAAGCCACGAGCTGTTCTGATCGAAAAGGGCCAGAGAAATCTGGCCCTTTTTTTGTTCGGCGCGAAGCGTATCAGCGCGATGCGCGCAAAAACGCCTCGGAGAGGAACAGCGCGCTGACGTTGCGCGCCTCACGGAAATCCGGTTCCGCCAGCAGCGCCATCATGTTGGCGATCGGCCAGCGCACCTGCGGCAGGGGCTCTGGTTCATCCCCTTCCAGGCTCTGCGGATAGAGATCGTGCGCCAGCACGATATTCATTTTGCTGGAAAAGTAGGATGGCGCCATCGTCAGCTTGCTGAGAAAATCAAAGCGCTTCGCGCCGAATCCCACCTCTTCCATCAGCTCGCGGTTGGCCGCCTCCAGCACGCCCTCACCGGGATCGATCAACCCTTTCGGGAACCCCAGCTCATAGGATTCGGTGCCCACCGCATATTCGCGGATCAGCAGCAGATCATCGCCAATCACCGGCACGATCATCACCGCTTCGCGATCCGAAGGCCGCATGCGCTCATACACCCGCCGAACCCCGTTGCTGAATTCCAAATCGACCGACTCGACGTTGAACAAACGCGAACGCGCGACCGTTTCCACTTTCAGAATTTTAGGTTTTTGCAGGTGTTTATCCATGATTGCCTCAAAAAGGTTACCCAGACGTGGACGGGGCAACCGAAATAATGATTGGCGTAACGCACGGCTCGTAGGCGCTCAAACGCTGACCAAATTCGATCCTGATCACATTGTGCGTTAAGGGCAAGCTCCGCCGCAACGCGCATGAGCAGTAATTTACTTTCTTTTAACAAGCGTAGCCAGCGGCCGGCGATTTTCCGTACTGATTCAGCAAACAGCGTGCAAGAAAATAGGATAATGCCGATATCGACGGCAGAGGCCGGTTGCTAGTATCACGCAGGCAAGAATCAGTGATAAAATGGCCTTGCGTCATGAAGGAATGAGATCCAGAGCGAGAATCTGTTTGTTCCCTCATTAGTTCTGGGTGCCTCCTGGCGGTTTACTCCGTATAATATTCAGCTTTTCATCAGGTTGGCGAAATTCACGGTGTGAGATGGGGATTGCATGAGCACAATAGTGTTGATATTGGCCTTAGTGCTTGTCTGTCTGATTGCCGCCGGTCTGTACCTGTGGTTCAGGGCCCGCAACCCGTCGGCGCTGGCGCACGCGCTGCCGTTTATCAAACCAGCCCACCGCAAGCTGACCGACGAAGAGCGCGCCGCGGTCGAATTCTACCTCAATCAGCAAAACAAGCTGAGCAACAAACTGTTGCCCGGCGGCGGCGCTACGCTGCCCGCGGCCAAACTGGCGCTCACCCCGCAAAGCGATAACGTTTATCCCGTCACGCACGCCATCACCCGCTACGGGCTGGCCAGCGACGATCCCAATAAATGGCGCTATTACCTCGACGCTGAAGAGGTGCATCTGCCGCCGTTCTGGGAGCCGTATATCACCGCCGACAACCATGTGGAAGTGATCAGAACCCAGACGCTGCCGCTGGTGATTTCGCTCAACGGGCATTCGCTGAAAGATCATATTCACGACCGGCCGCAGCCGCCGGTGGTGACCGCCGCGCCGACCAAAAACGCGTCCATCCGCAAGGAGGAGAGCGAGCATGTCGAGCTGGTCAATATTCGCAAGGAAACGCCGGAAGAGCATGCGCTGAACCGGCCGAACGGCATCCGTGAAGCCGTCATCATCTCCGTTGCGCTGCTGCTGCTGTTCTTCAGCCTGATAAGCCCGGTGCTGGTGATCCCCTGGATGATTTTCGTGGCGGTGCTGATGATCGCCTGGGGATGCTGGAATCTGTTCCGTCGCCCGGCCTCACGCGAGCTGAAGGAGATCCACTGTCTGCGCGGCACGCCGAAGCGCTGGGGCCTGTTCGGCGAATCCGGCCAGGGGCAGATCAGCAACATTTCGCTCGGCATCATCGATCTTATCTACCCGCCGCATTGGCAGCCTTACCTGACGCAGGACCTGGGCAAGACCACCGACGTGGACGTCTACCTCAATCGGCAGGTGGTGCGCCAGGGGCGCTTCCTCTCGCTGCATGACGAAGTGAAGAACTTCCCGCTGCAGCAATGGGGCCGCAACGCGGTGCTGGCCGCCAGCTCGGCGCTGGTGCTGCTGTTGCTGCTGATCTATATCCCGCTCAACCTGCCGCTGACCCTCAGCATGGCCTGGCTGCAGGGCGCGCAAAAAGTGGAAGTGACCAGCGTACAGGCGCTGGAGGCCACGCCGCTGCGCATCGGCGACACGCTGAAAGTGCGCGGCAGCGGCATGTGCTATGTGCCGCCGCCGGCCAACGGTGGCGGCGCCGCCAATTTCGCGCCGTTCGACTGCTCCGGCATCTATTGGAACAACGCCGCCCCGCTGCCGCAGCCTGAATCGGAAGTCATAGACAAAGCGACGGCCCTGCTGGCTACGGTCAACAGCCAGCTGCATCCGAGCGGCGCCGATCAGAAGGTCAACCCGCAGTTGGCCAGCGCCATCGAGAAATCCGGCATGATTCTGTTGGATGACTTCTCTGATATCGTTCTGAAAACACAGGATTTGTGTCAGGCAGAAAACGACTGCGTGCGGTTGAAAAACGCCCTGGTCAACCTGGGTAACGCCAAAAACTGGAGCGGTTTGGTGAAACGCGCCAGATCCGGCGCGCTGCAAGGCGTCAACGTGCTGCTGCGCCCGGTGAGTGCCGAATCGCTGGACAGCCTGACCAAAGTGGCCACGTCGTCGTTCATCTTCAATGAAACGCGTCTGGCCGCCGCGGCGCTCAACAGCCCGCCGCCGGGCGGTTTCCTGATCCGCAGCGACGAAGGCCGCCAGCTGGTCAGCCATCCGCAATCCTCGGCGCCGCAGAGCGAATACAACGCCCTCGACCAGTGGAATGAGCTGCAGCGCCTTTCCACTCTGCTGCTGCATACCCCGTTCCAGGCGCAGGGGGTGATCACCAGCCTCAGCGTCGACGCCAACGGCACCCGCCACGTGGCGCTGCACAGCGAACCGGACATGATCACCCTGTGGCGCTACCTCGGCACCAGCCTGCTGTTGCTGGCGGTGGTCATCAGCCTGGGCTATAACGCCTGGCGGCTGGTGCAGCGTCGGCGCATCAATCAGCACCGCGTCGCCGATATTCAGCGTTACTACGACAGCTGCTTCAATCCGCAGCTCAATCCGATGTCGATGCGGCCGATGGCCTGAACCTGGCGTCGGGGCCTCCGCCCTGTCATCTGCTTATGCTACGCTAACGCTATTATTCTCATCTGCGGACCGCCCGTCGGTTCGCCCGTGGAGTTTTTATGGTTCCCGAGTTTGATTGGCCGCAGATCGATACCGTGCTGCTGGATATGGACGGCACCTTATTGGATCTGGAGTTCGACAGCCACTTTTGGCTCAGCCTGGTGCCGCAGGCGCTGAGCGAAAGGCGCGCCATTCCGTTCGACGAAGCCCGCAATATCATTGAGCGGGAATATCAGGCGGTGCAGCACACCATGAACTGGTATTGCTTCGATTACTGGAGCGAGCGGTTGGATCTGGATATCTACCGCATGACCAGCGAAGTGGGTAGCCGCGCCCGGCTGCGCGAAGACACCGAGCCGTTTTTACAGGCGCTGCGCGACGCCGGCCTGCAAACCATTTTGCTGACCAATGCGCATCCGCACAGCCTGGCGGTGAAAATCGAGCATACCGGCCTCGATCGGCACCTTGATTTATTGTTTTCCACCCACACATTTGGTTATCCGAAAGAAGATCAGCGTCTGTGGCAGGCGGTGCAGCAGCACACCGGATTCAATCCGCAGCGCACGCTGTTCGTCGACGACGGCGAGCCGATCCTCGACGCGGCGCGCGCTTTCGGCATTCGTTACTGCCTGGGCGTGCAAAACCCGGACTCCAGCACGGCGGAAAAAAGCTTCCAGCGCCATCCGTCGATGCGCGACTATCGCCTGCTGATACCGGCGCTGACCAAGGGGGAAGCATGAAGGAAAAAGCGACGCGCGACGACGCGGTCCGGCTGGACAAGTGGCTGTGGGCCGCACGCTTCTA
Organism: Serratia sp. TSO36; assembly: GCF_057808395.1. Lineage (NCBI taxonomy): Bacteria > Pseudomonadati > Pseudomonadota > Gammaproteobacteria > Enterobacterales > Yersiniaceae > Serratia > Serratia sp. TSO36. The sequence goes on from NZ_JBJZOU010000026.1 coordinate 89,393, forward strand.
CAAGACCCGCGCGCTGGCGCGCGAAATGATCGACGGCGGCAAGGTGCATTACAACGGCCAGCGCGGCAAGCCGAGCAAGATTGTCGAACTCAACGCCGAGCTCAAGCTGCGGCAGGGCAACGAAGAACGAACCGTGATCGTGCTGGCGCTGAGCAGCCAACGCCGCGGCGCCGGCGAGGCGCAGCAAATGTATCAGGAAACCGAAGCCAGCATCGCCAACCGCGAAAAAATGGCGCTGGCGCGCAAGATGAACGCGTTGACCATGCCGCATCCGGACCGCCGTCCGGACAAAAAGGAGCGGCGCGACCTGATGAAATTTAAATTTGGTGAGCCGGAATAACCCCTCACCGCAATGAGAGAAGATTATGTCCAACCATGACCAATTGCACCGTTACCTGTTTGAAAACTACGCGGTGCGCGGCGAGCTGGTTACCGTCAGCGAAACCTATCAGCAGATCCTGAATAATCACGACTACCCGGCGCCGGTGCAAAAGCTGCTGGGCGAGCTGCTGGTCGCCACCAGTCTGCTGACCGCGACCCTGAAGTTCGACGGCGACATCACCGTGCAGCTGCAGGGCGACGGCCCGCTGAAGCTGGCGGTGATCAACGGCAACAACCGCCAGGAGATGCGCGGCGTTGCGCGCACCCAGGCGCCTATCGCCGACGACAGCACCCTGCATCAGATGATCGGCAACGGCGTCATGGTCATCACCATTTCCCCGACGGAAGGCGAGCGCTATCAGGGCGTGGTCGGCCTGGAAGGTGAAACCCTGGCCGAGTGCCTGGAAGCCTACTTCCGCCAGTCCGAACAGCTGCCAACCCGCCTGTTCATCCGCACCGGCGAAGCGGAAGGCCACGCCGCGGCGGCCGGTATGCTGCTGCAGGTTCTGCCAGCGCAGGACGGCAACCTCGATGATTTCGATCATCTGGTGCAACTGACCAACACGGTAAAAAGCGAAGAGCTGTTCGGCCTGCCGGCCAACGAAGTGCTGTACCGCCTGTATCACCAGGAAGAAGTCACCCTGTACGAACCGCAGGACGTGCAGTTCCGTTGCACCTGTTCACGCCAGCGTTGCGCCGACGCACTGCTGACCCTGCCGACCGACGAAGTGGCGGACATGCTGGAGCAGGACGGCAATATCGACATGCACTGCGACTACTGTGGCAGCCACTATGTCTTTGACCCGGTTGATGTTGCCGCCTTGTATGCGGGTAATACCGGCGAAAGCGACAGGTTGCACTAAGTTACACCCCCTTCGGCGGGCGCACCCGGCGCCCGCCAACGCCCGCCGTTTGCACGTTTGCTTTTTTCCGTGTGCTATCTCTCAGATCGTAACGAAATACCGCCTAAAACGTTAAATATTTGATACCCATCGCTGTTACGCACCGTTAGATCCCTACAATTGCCGCCAGAAATTCTGTGACCAAGGAGTAGTAACATGCGCGTTAAAGGTATAACCCCTCAGGATCTGGCCGCTTACGGCATTCACGACGTTAGCGAAATCGTTCACAACCCGAGCTATGAACTGCTGTTTAAGGAAGAAACAGACCCATCTCTGGAAGGTTTTGAGCGTGGGGTAGTCACCAAGCTGGGTGCCGTCTCCGTCGATACCGGCATCTTCACCGGCCGCTCGCCGAAAGACAAATACATCGTCCGCGACGACATCACCCGCGATACCGTGTGGTGGGCCGATCAGGGCAAAGGCAAAAACGACAACAAACCCCTCAGCCCGGAAGTGTGGGCCGATCTGAAACACCTGGTCACCGAACAGCTTTCCGGCAAGCGCCTGTTCGTGGTGGATACCTTCTGCGGCGCCAACGCCGACTCGCGCCTGAAAGTGCGCTTCATCACCGAGGTGGCCTGGCAGGCGCACTTCGTGAAAAACATGTTCATCCGCCCGAGCGACGAAGAGCTGGCTGACTTCGAGCCGGACTTCGTGGTGATGAACGGCGCCAAATGCACCAACCCGAACTGGCAGCAGCAAGGCTTGAACTCGGAGAACTTCGTCGCCTTCAACCTGACCGAGCGCATGCAGCTGATCGGCGGCACCTGGTACGGCGGCGAAATGAAGAAAGGCATGTTCTCGATGATGAACTACCTGCTGCCGCTGAAAGGCATCGCCTCGATGCACTGCTCGGCCAACGTGGGCGAGAAAGGCGACGTGGCGGTGTTCTTCGGCCTGTCCGGCACCGGCAAAACCACCCTCTCCACCGACCCTAAGCGTCAGCTGATCGGCGATGACGAGCACGGCTGGGACGACGACGGCGTGTTCAACTTCGAAGGCGGCTGCTACGCCAAGACCATCAAGCTGTCTGAAGAAGCCGAGCCGGACATCTACCACGCTATCAAACGCGACGCGCTGCTGGAAAACGTCACCGTGCTGGCCGACGGCAGCATCGACTTCAACGACGGTTCGAAAACCGAGAATACCCGCGTTTCTTACCCGATCTACCATATCCAGAACATCGTCAAGCCGGTGTCCAAGGCGGGTCACGCCACCAAGGTGATCTTCCTGACCGCCGACGCTTTCGGCGTGCTGCCGCCGGTATCGCGCCTGACCGCCAACCAGACTCAGTACCACTTCCTGTCCGGCTTCACCGCCAAACTGGCCGGCACCGAGCGCGGCGTCACCGAACCGACGCCAACCTTCTCCGCCTGCTTCGGCGCCGCGTTCCTGTCGCTGCACCCGACGCAGTACGCCGAAGTGCTGGTGAAACGCATGCAGGCCGCCGGCGCCCAGGCTTACCTGGTCAACACCGGCTGGAACGGTACCGGCAAGCGCATCTCGATCAAAGATACGCGCGGCATCATCGACGCCATCCTGAGCGGTGAAATCGACAAGGCGGAAACCGTCACCCTGCCGATCTTCGATCTGGCGATGCCGACCGCGCTGCCGGGCGTGAACCCGGAGATCCTCGATCCGCGCAATACCTACGCCAGCCTCGAGCAGTGGCAGGAAAAAGCGCAGGATCTGGCCGAGCGCTTCATCACCAACTTCGACAAATACACCGACACGCCTGCGGGCGCCGCGCTAGTCAGCGCCGGCCCTAAGCTGTAATTCGGTAGCGTTACCTCTTCAGCTAAGGCGCGGATCCCGCGCCTTTTTTTATTTTCAGCGATTGCTTTTTAACCAGCAAGGCGAGAAAATAAGTCAATGCAATCATTGATAGCAATGGAGGTTTCAATGGCTACTATCACCGTCAGAAATCTGGACGACGAAATCAAAGAGCTGCTGCGTATTTCAGCGGCGAAAAACGGCCATTCCATGGAAGAGGAAGCGCGCATGATCCTGAAACAGGCACTGGTGAAAAAGCCGCCGCGCTATGGATTGGGTACCTGGATGCATCAGCACTTCGCCGAATTTGGCGGCGTTGAGCTGGAGATCCCACCGCGTGACGCCGTGCCACCACGCATCGTCACCTTTGATGATGAAGATGACAACGCATGATCATTCTCGACACCAACGTCATTTCAGAAACGCTGCGCCCCAGCCCGTACTACAACGTCATTAACTGGTTAAATGAAAAGGACAATGACGATCTCTATCTGAGCGCCATTGTCCTGGCCGAACTGTTCAGCGGCGTCGCCTGCATGCCTGACGGCAAGCGCCAGCGGGATCTCAAGCTCAAATTGGCGGACGCTCTTGAATTGAAGTTCGAGGGGCAGATATTGCCGTTTGATGGGCTGTGCGCGATGCAATACGCGGAATTGACGGCAAGGAATCGGCTTCTGGGTAAAGCGATGAGCGTGCCGGATGCCCAAATCGCCGCCACCTGCCTGCATTACGGCGCCGCCCTGGCTACCCGCAATACCAAAGACTTCCTCCACTGCGGCATCGAGTTAATCGATCCGTGGCAGGCGCCGACCGGCCGTCGGTTGCATGAGGATGCGGCGGAATATTACGTGATGAGCAGGAAGTCCTGACGGGGCCGCAACGACGCGGCCCGCGCCAAGCGCGTCAGGCGTTTTCCCTGGCGGTTTGATGGCCGTTGGCCGACTCTTTTTTCTCCATCGGCAACGGAATATACGCGCGGATCAAGAGCCCGCCGCGTTCGCTGGTGCCGATTTCCAACTCACCGTCGTGCGCATCGATAATACGCTGCACGATCGCCAGCCCCAGACCGGTGCCGCTGGTGCTGCGCGCGCTGTCACCGCGGACGAACGGCTGCAGCAGGTGCTTCAACTCTTCCGGCTTGATGCCCGGGCCGTCGTCTTCCACCTGGAACCAGCCGCGCTGCAGCTCGCGGCCGCTGCTGACCTTGATCCAGCCGTTGCCGTAACGCGCCGCGTTCACCACCATGTTCACCGCCGCCCGCTTAATCGACAGCGGGTGCACGTTCATCATCAGCTCACCCGGCGACAGCGCGGTTTCAATCACCCGCTCATAGCCGCTTTCCGCCGCGACCACCTCGCCCAAAATGGCGTTCAGATCGCTGCTTTCGGTCGGCATCTCCTGCCCGGTGCGCAGATAATCGATGAACTGCTCGATGATGGCGTTGCACTCTTCGATGTCTTTATTGATCGACTCGGCCAGATAGCCGTCTTCGGCGCTCATCATCTCCGTCGCCAGCCGGATACGCGTCAACGGCGTGCGCAGATCGTGGCTGACCCCGGCCATCAGCAAGGTGCGGTCATCCGCCAGCTGCTTGACGCCCGACGCCATCTGATTGAATGCGCGAGTCACCGACCGCACTTCGGAAGCGCCATACTCGCGCAGCGGCGGCGGAATAATCCCCTTGCCCACCTGCAGCGCCGCATGTTCCAGCTCCACCAGCGGGCGGTTTTGAATGCGGATAAACAGCCAGGCACCGCCGATCGCCAGCAGCATGATCGCCAGCGTATAGCGGAACAGCGGAGAGAAGTCGCCCTGGTGGATTTCCGTCAGCGGCACGCGCACCCAGATATCGGGCTGCAGCCAGGTTTTCAGCCACACCACCGGGGAGTTCTTGTTCACCTCCACCCGCACATCGGTCGGCCCGCCGAGCTGCTGCGCCATCTGCTGGCTGAGGAACTGGTAGTGCTGCGCCCAGCGCAGGCCGCTCTCCTCCGCCGCCGAGTTGGTGTAGAGAGAGATGCCCAGTTCGCGGTAAATCTCGCGGCGGAACGCCGGCGGCACTTCCAGCAGCGTGCCGTCCTCCAGCTGCAGCCGATCGGTCATCAGCATACGCACTTCGTAGGCCAATACCTTGTTGAACTGCTGCAGGCTGGGCAGGATGGCGAAGTTCAGCACCACCAGATAGGTCGTCACCAGGCTGACGAACAGCAGGGTGACGATCAACAACAGGGTTCGGGCAAACGAGCTACGCGGTGAAAAGCGCAATCGCCTCATGCCTTGCTGCCGTCCGGGACGAACACGTAGCCGAGACCCCAAACGGTCTGGATATAACGCGGATGCGCCGGATCTTCTTCCACCATGCGGCGCAGGCGAGAGATCTGCACGTCGATGGAACGCTCCATGGCGCTGTATTCGCGGCCACGCGCCAGGTTCATCAGCTTATCGCGCGACAGCGGTTCACGCGGGTGGCTGACCAGCGCCTTCAGTACCGCGAACTCGCCGCTGGTCAACGGCATCGGTTCGTCTTCGCGGAACATCTCGCGGGTGCCGAGGTTCAGTTTGAATTTGCCGAACGCGATCACCGCTTCTTCCTGCGAAGGCGCGCCCGGCAGCTCGTTAGCCTGGCGGCGCAGCACTGCACGAATGCGAGCCAACAGCTCACGCGGGTTGAACGGTTTAGGAATGTAGTCGTCGGCGCCGATTTCCAGCCCGACGATGCGATCGACCTCTTCACCTTTGGCGGTGACCATAATGATCGGCATCGGGTTGCTCTGGCTGCGCAGGCGGCGGCAGATGGACAGGCCGTCTTCGCCCGGCAACATCAGATCGAGCACCATCAAATGGAAGGATTCACGGGTCAGCAAGCGATCCATTTGCTCAGCGTTGGCAACGCTGCGAACCTGGAAGCCCTGCTCGGTTAAATAACGTTCCAAAAGTGCGCGCAGGCGCATGTCATCATCGACAACCAGGATCTTATGATTCTCTTGCATGGTATTACTCCCAAAGGCTTTATTGCCTGACTCGAATATTGTTAGAAAACCTTGCCATTTGAGACAGCGTTTAATGGTATGTATTCTAGACGAAATTGTTACAAAGCTTATTCTTTTCCCCATTTATCAACAATTTTCAGTGAATGTCGACGGGGGTTCGTCAAAATATCGCCCTTTATCAGCGCAATGTGGGGCCGCGGCCCAATTTTACGCAATTTCGCCACCGGCAAACCGCACGGTGGCGTTTTGACGGCGAGTCAGGAAGTCTGCAGGAAACGCGCCAGCTGCCGGCGCAGCTGCCGGTTCTCTTGCTGCAGCGCCTCAACCCGATCAAGCAACGTCAGCGCCATGGCGATCCCCGGCCAATCCAGATCCAGCTCGGCCCGCAGCCTGCGCGCACGCTGCAGATGGCTCAGCGCCGGGTAGTCGAACTCCCAGCTCGGCTGCGCCGGCTCCAGCGGCACGATCACGCCCAGGCCGACGATCTCGACCAGCTCATCCTCTGAAATCTCCACCCGTTGGCACAGTTCCACCACGGTGAAAGTGATCTCTTTTTTCATCATGTGCTTTACTCCCATTCCGCGCGCGGGTTGAACGCCGCCTGTTCAGCCAGTTCTCGCCACAGGGCGCTGGCCTTCTCGTTCGGCTTCGGCGGCATCACTACCTTGAGAATGACATACAGGTCACCGGGCTCTTTCTTGCCCGCCAGCCCCTTGCCCTTGACCCGCAGCCGTTTGCCGCTCTGGCTGCCGGCCGGCACGGTCAACGCGATTTTGCCGGTCAGCGTCGGCACCTCAATGCTGGCGCCGAGCGCCGCCTCCCAAGGGGCGAGAGGTGCCACGATGCTCAGGTTGTGGCCGTCGATCTCAAACAGCGGGTGCGGCGCGAGGCGGATGACCAGATACAGATCGCCGTTCTGGCCGCCGCCCACGCCGGCCACGCCCTGCCCCTTGAGGCGAATGCGCTCGCCGTCGCCCACCCCGGCCGGGATTTTCACGTTCAGCGTTTTGCTGGCTTCGCTCACCTGCCGCCCCAGCTCGTCGTACACCGGCAGCTTGTAGGAGATCTCGCGGCTTTGGCCATGCAGCGTTTCCTCGAGGAACAGCGGCACCTCCATCTCGAGATCCTGGCCGCGGAAGCCATGCCCGCCGTGCGAGTGCGAAGCGGAGCGATGCCCGCCCGCCGCACGCCCGCCGAACATGCTTTCGAAGAAATCGGAGAAGTCTTGCGCGTCGGCACCGCCGCCGTGCCATGAAGCGCTCTGCTGATAGCCGCCGCGATCGCCGCGCGCCTGGCGGCCAAAGTTCGGATCGTTGCGGTGCAGCCGGATCTGATCGTACTCGGCGCGGCGCTCTTCGTCCTTCAGCACCTCATAGGCTTCGGCCAGCTCCTTGAATTTGCTCTCGGCGTCTTCTTCGGTGCTCACGTCAGGGTGATATTTACGCGCCAGCCGGCGGTAGGCCGTTTTGATGGTTTTCAGATCGGCGTTGGGCTCAACGCCCATCGTTGCGTAGTAATCTTTAAATTCCATGCGGTAATACCTTCAATGTGTTGGGTTGTGCGCCAAAATTCCTTGTCTCTCTCGCCAGATATCCTCCTTTCGTCACATTCCTTTTCCGCTATCGCTAAGCATACTCCCGATTGTTAAAAGCTGCGCAAACTGAATAACAACCGTGCGGCAACGCGCAGGCCCGCGCGCCATTTCTAAAGCCCCCCGCATTCACGTACACTGTGGCGGTGGCCCCATAAAGATAAATCACCATGAGAACTCAACTGATAACCCGTGAAGGGTATGACAAGCTCAAACAAGAGCTGGATTACCTCTGGCGCGAAGAACGCCCCGAGGTGACCAAGAAAGTGACCTGGGCCGCCAGCCTGGGCGACAGAAGCGAAAACGCCGACTACCAGTACAACAAGAAGCGGCTGCGCGAGATCGACCGCCGCGTCCGCTATCTGACCAAATGCCTGGAGCAGCTGAAGATCGTCGATTACTCCCCGCAGCAGGAAGGCAAGGTGTTCTTCGGCGCCTGGGTGGAGGTGGAGAACGACGACGGCGAGACCAAACGCTTTCGCATCGTCGGTTACGACGAGATCTTCGGCCGCAAGGATTACATCTCCATCGACGCGCCGATGGCGCGCGCCCTGCTGAAAAAAGAGGTCGGCGACGTCGCCACCGTCAATACGCCGCTGGGCGAGGCGCAGTGGTACGTTAACGAGATAGACTACCCGAAGTAAGCTTTCAGCTTTTTCCGAACCGCCGCCAACGCCGCCGCCTGCGCAGTTCTCCACGCGGCGGCCGCGCGGCGGCGGCCCGCTCCACTGGCATTTTCCCCGATCAATCCGTATAACTGTCCCCTGTTTATTCACCGTTCTCAATACAGATACCAGACCTATGAATGACCCACTGAGCCGCATTATTGCAACAGAACTGCAGGCCCGGCCGGAGCAAGTCGACTCCGCCATCCGTCTGCTGGATGAAGGTAATACCGTGCCCTTTATTGCACGCTATCGTAAGGAAGTCACCGGGGGCCTGGACGACACCCAACTGCGCCAGCTGGAAACCCGCCTGGGTTATCTGCGTGAACTGGAAGATCGTCGTCAGACCATCCTGAAGTCGATCGATGAACAGGGCAAACTGACCGAACAACTGGCGGGGGCGATCAACGCCACGCTGAGCAAGACCGAACTCGAAGACCTCTACCTGCCGTACAAACCGAAGCGCCGCACCCGCGGCCAGATCGCCATCGAGGCCGGTCTGGAACCGCTGGCGGACGCGCTGTGGCAGGATCCGCAACAGCAGCCGGAACAGCTGGCTGAACGCTACGTCGACGCCGACAAGGGCGTGGCGGACGTCAAAGCCGCCCTCGACGGCGCGCGCTATATCCTGATGGAGCGCTTCGCCGAAGATGCCTCGCTGCTGGCCAAGGTGCGCGACTACCTGTGGAAAAACGCCCATCTGGTGTCCAAAGTGGTCGAGGGCAAGGAAGAAGAAGGCGCCAAGTTCCGCGACTATTTCGATCACCACGAACCGATTTCTCAGGTGCCTTCGCACCGCGCGCTGGCGATGTTCCGCGGCCGCAACGAAGGCGTGCTGCAGCTGGCGCTGAACGCCGATCCGCAGTTTGAGGAAGCGCCGCGCGAAAGCCAGGCGGAGCTGATCATCATCAATCACCTCAACCTGCGCCTGAACAACGCCCCGGCCGACGCCTGGCGCAAGGCGGTGGTCAACTGGACCTGGCGCATCAAGGTGTTGCTGCACCTGGAAACCGAGCTGATGGGCACGGTGCGCGAGCGCGCGGAAGATGAAGCGATCAACGTTTTCGCCCGCAACATGCATGATCTGCTGATGGCCGCGCCGGCCGGCATGCGCGCCACCATGGGCCTCGATCCGGGCCTGCGCACCGGGGTGAAAGTCGCCGTGGTCGACGCGACCGGCAAGCTGGTCGCCACCGACACCGTCTACCCGCACACCGGGCAAGCGGCCAAAGCCGCCGCCATCGTCGCGGCGCTGTGCATCAAACACAACGTGGAGCTGGTGGCCATCGGCAACGGCACCGCTTCGCGTGAAACCGAGCGTTTCTATCTCGACCTGCAAAAGCAGTTCGGCGAGGTCCGGGCGCAGAAAGTGATCGTCAGCGAAGCGGGCGCGTCGGTGTATTCCGCGTCAGAACTGGCGGCGCAGGAGTTCCCGGATCTCGACGTGTCGCTGCGCGGCGCGGTGTCCATCGCCCGTCGTCTGCAGGATCCGCTGGCGGAGCTGGTGAAAATCGACCCGAAATCCATCGGCGTCGGCCAGTATCAGCACGACGTCAGCCAGAGCCAGCTGGCGAAGAAGCTGGACTCGGTGGTGGAAGACTGCGTGAACGCCGTCGGCGTCGATCTGAACACCGCGTCGGTGCCGTTGCTGACCCGCGTGGCCGGCCTGACGCGCATGATGGCGCAGAACATCGTCAACTGGCGCGACGAGAACGGCCGCTTCAGCAACCGTGAGCAACTGCTGAAAGTCAGCCGCCTGGGGCCGAAGGCCTTCGAACAGTGCGCCGGCTTCCTGCGCATCAACCACGGCGACAACCCGCTGGATGCTTCTACCGTTCACCCTGAAGCCTACCCGGTGGTGCAGCGCATCCTGGCCGCCACCGAGCAGGCGCTGCAGGACCTGATGGGCAACGCCTCGGCGGTGCGCAGCCTGAAAGCGGTCGACTTCACCGACGACAAGTTCGGCGTGCCGACGGTCACCGACATCCTGAAAGAGCTGGAGAAGCCGGGCCGCGATCCACGTCCGGAGTTCAAAACCGCCACCTTCGCCGAAGGCGTGGAAACCCTCAACGATCTGCAGGTGGGCATGATCCTGGAAGGCTCGGTGACCAATGTCACCAACTTCGGCGCCTTCGTGGATATCGGCGTGCATCAGGATGGCCTGGTGCACATCTCCTCGCTGGCGGACAAGTTCGTTGAAGATCCGCACACCGTGGTGAAGGCCGGCGACATCGTCAAAGTGAAGGTGATGGAAGTCGATCTGCAGCGTAAACGCATCGCGCTGAGCATGCGCCTGGATGAGCAGCCGGGCGAATGTTCACCGCGCCGCGGCGGCAACGCGCCTGCACAGACGCGCGACCACGCCAACCGTTCGGCGGGCGGCAACAAGGCCAAACCGCGCAACGCGGCACCGGCCGGCAACAGCGCCATGGGCGACGCGCTGGCGGCGGCATTCGGCAAGAAACGCTAAGTCAGATCCAACAGGGGGCGGAGCCTGCTCCGCCCCCTTCTGATGAATAAAACTTGCGGCATTTCTTGACCCGCCTCAATAAACCGTCATCTTTTTATTTCCCACGCCTGCGTGACCACCCTCCCATTATTCAGGCAACAACAATCCCTTCTGCAGCCATTTATTAACAACTTCGTTAACACGCATTTTTCATCTCGCGAATTGTGAGAGAAACACAAATGGTTACCGCTCGCATTACGGCGGAATAATGTTATCGAATTGCCTTTCGGTGGGAATAAATAAAGGGAAAAAACCATCTATATTTGCAAACAAGAAAACTCGGCTACAAATACGTAACTGATTTAACTCGCCATTCTCATTTGTTCCCCAGCGCAACCGGTGGTAAAACGTCGTTAATCAAGACAACGCCATCAAAAACTGTCGACGCCATAATAATTGGTTACAATACCCTTACTTTTTGTATTGAACGCGATAATGATAATTACTATTATTTGCGCTCACTTTATTGCATGACCTTATGGATGAATACCGCCGACGGCGTGGCATTTTCGCCGGCAACGTCCAATTATCATCAGCCCGATGCTCATCGGCACCCGAAAGGTTAATCACATGCAGCTCCAACCTAAACGCACGTATAAGATTGTCGGCTTTTCCGGTGAAATTGCGCCGGCCTACCGCCAGAAACTGTTATCGCTCGGCATGCTGCCCGGCTCTTCGTTCGACGTAGTGCGCGTCGCACCGCTGGGCGATCCGATAGAAATTAAAACTCGCCGCGTCAGCCTGGTGCTGCGCAGGAAGGATCTGGCGCTGCTGCAGCTCGACGGCCAGCCCTGAGCCGACGCGCTCTCCGTTTGCCGACGCGCCTTTGCGCCGGCGCTGTTCTCCTTGAAGACGACACGCTGAACTATGAAAAAACTCACCATCGGCTTAATCGGTAACCCGAACTCCGGCAAAACCACGCTGTTCAACCAGCTGACCGGCGCACGCCAACGGGTCGGCAACTGGGCGGGCGTGACGGTCGAACGCAAAGAAGGCCATTTCACCACCCCGCAGTCCGACGTGCGGCTGGTCGATTTGCCCGGCACCTACTCCCTGACCACCATTTCAGAGCAAACCTCGCTCGACGAGCAGATCGCCTGCCACTACATTTTGAGCGGCGACGCCGATCTGCTGATCAACGTGGTCGACGCCTCCAACCTGGAGCGCAACCTCTACCTGACGCTGCAGCTGCTGGAGCTGGGCATTCCCTGCATCGTGGCGCTGAACATGCTCGACATCGCCAAAAGTCAGCATATCGATATCGACGTCGCCGCGCTGTCGGCGCGCCTCGGCTGCCCGGTAGTGCCGATGATCTCCACCCGCGCCGACGGCATCGGCGTGCTGAAACAGATGATCGACAATCATCACATCAACGAACAGCAGGCGCTGGTGAACTACCCACCGCTGTTGCTGAAAGCGGTCGCCACGCTGAGCGACGCCATGCCGCAAACGCTGCCGGCGGTGCAGCGCCGCTGGCTGGCATTGCAAATGCTGGAAGGCGACATCTACAGCCACCGGCTGGCCGGTCCCGCCGTCGCGCTGTTGCCTGCGGCTGCCCAGGCGTTGCAACAGCAGCAGCAGGAAGATCCGGCGCTGGTGATCGCCGACGCGCGCTACCAGTCCATCGCCGCCCTGTGCGATGAGGTCAGCAACTCGCAGCAGGCGATGCCCAACCGTCTGACCGAGCTGCTGGATAAAGTGATCCTCAACCGCTGGCTGGGCGTGCCGATCTTCCTGCTGGTGATGTACCTGATGTTCCTGCTGGCGATCAACATCGGCGGTGCGCTGCAGCCGATCTTCGATATCGGCTCGGCGGCGATCTTCATTCAGGGCATTCAGTGGCTCGGCTACACCCTGCACTTCCCCGACTGGCTGACCGTTTTCCTGGCGCAGGGCGTCGGCGGCGGCATCAATACCGTGCTGCCGCTGGTGCCGCAGATCGGCATGATGTACCTGTTTCTGTCGTTCCTGGAGGATTCCGGCTACATGGCGCGCGCGGCGTTCGTGATGGATCGCCTGATGCAGGCGCTCGGGCTGCCGGGCAAATCCTTCGTGCCGCTGATCGTCGGCTTCGGCTGCAATGTGCCGTCCATCATGGGCGCCCGGACGCTGGACGCCCAGCGCGAGCGCCTGATCACCATCATGATGGCGCCGTTCATGTCCTGCGGCGCCCGTCTGGCGATCTTCGCGGTGTTCGCCGCCGCCTTCTTCGGCCAGGACGGCGCCGGGGTGGTGTTCTCGCTGTACATGCTCGGCATTGCGGTGGCGATCCTTACCGGCCTGGTGCTCAAATACACCCTCATGCGCGGCGAAGCCTCGCCGTTCGTGATGGAGCTACCGGTCTACCATGTGCCGCACCTGAAAAGCCTGCTGCTGCAAACCTGGCAGCGGCTGAAAGGCTTCGTGCTGCGCGCCGGCAAGGTGATCGTGGTGGCCAGCATATTCATCGGCGGCCTGAACAGCTTCTCGTTCAGCGGCAAGACGGTCGACAACATCAACGACTCCGCGCTGGCCTCGGTTTCCAGGGTGCTGACGCCGCTGCTGCAGCCGATGGGCGTCCACAGCGATAACTGGCAGGCCACCGTCGGGCTGGTGACCGGTGCGATGGCGAAAGAAGTGGTGGTCGGCACGCTGAATACGCTGTACACCGCCGAGCGCATCAACAAAGAAGCGTTCGACGCCGCCAACTTCAACCTGCTCGATGAACTGGGCGGCGCGCTGAACGAAACCTGGGACGGCCTGAAAAATACCTTCAGCCTGAGCGTGCTCTCCAACCCGATCGAAGCCAGCAAGGGCGACGGCGAGATGGGCGTCGGCTCGATGGGCGTGATGAGCAGCAAATTCGGCTCCGGCATCTCCGCCTACAGCTATCTGATCTTCGTGCTGCTGTATGTGCCTTGCGTCTCGGTGATGGGCGCCATCGCCCGTGAATCGAGCCGCGGCTGGATGACCTTCTCTATTCTGTGGGGGCTGAACGTGGCCTACTCGCTGGCGACGCTGTTCTATCAGGCGGCCACCTTCAATCAACACCCGCAGTACAGCCTGACGGCGATCCTGGCGGTGGTGCTGGTGAATCTGCTGGTGCTGTTCGGCCTGCGCCGGGCGCGCAGCCGCGTCACGGTGCGCCTGGGCAACGCCACGCCGGCGGCCTGTTGCCAGAGCGCCAAAGGGAGCTGTCACTGATGGCCGGGCTGCTGCAGGTGCGCGATGCGCTGGCGCTGCGCGGCAGCGCCCAGGCGCAGCAGCTCAGCCACTCGCTGGCGACGCCGCTGCCGCTGGTGCAGGCGATGCTGGATCGATTGACGGCGATGGGAAAAGTGGAACGCATCGAACAGGATGACGGCGCCTGTCTGAGCGGCAGTTGCAAAAGCTGCCCGCAGGGGCAGGGGTGCAGCACGGTGTTCTACCGGCTGAAGGCCTGACGATCAGGGGCGCCATGACGGGCGCCCCTTTGCCGTTCAAGGCTTATTGCTTGTCTTTGTAAACTTCGGCGATGGCGCTGAATTTACCGTGTTCGCGGCCTGCCAGGATCACGTAGTATTGACCGCCCTTTTCGTCAGCCAGTTTGGACAGCTCTTCCTTGGCATCCATCGGTGACGTGGTTTCCGCCGTCGTGGTGACGGTGCCGATCTTCTCGTATTTACCCGGGTTCTTATCCAGATCTTCCTTGGTCAGCAGGGTTGCCGCCATGGAGCCGAAAGACACCGAACCCAGCACTGCCGCTGCAATAATCATCTTCAATGATTTCATGACACTAACCTCTCAATGGATAATTTATCTGTTATGAAAGCCGTCAAGAATCCATGCGTAGTACCGCAGGCTGCCGCGACATCCTCAGGCCTCGTTGCTTTCCCTGACGGGGCCTGTTTCCCAGAGACGAAACGCCAAAATGAAAAGCGCCGCACGCGGTCTTTTCATTTTGCAGCCAACGCATTGACTCACTAAGTATCGAACAGCTTTGTCTTTTATCCACCCGGCGGCGTTTTTTTTAGCGCCCTATCGTGCGATTTCCCACCGGATTCAATGTGCTGCAATAAACGCTTCGATCATCGTCACAAATTCATCGGGATGAGAGATAAACGGCGCATGGGCGGCTTTGGCCACGATCTGCGACGCAGAATGCGGCCAGGCGGCATCGAGCAGCTCGGCGACCTTGCGCGGCACCAGCCCGTCCAGATAGCCGTAGATCCGCAGCAGCGGCAGATTCAACGCCGCCAGCGGCACGCGCAGATCGGCGGTGCGCAGGATCTCCAGCCCGCCGTTCAACACCTCGACGCTCGGGGTCGGTTGGCTGAGCACCACCGCTTTCAGCTGGCGCGCATCCTGACGCGCGCTCTCGGTGCCCAGCGTCTGCAGCGCCAGAAAACGCTCGACGGTGCGCTGGAAATCCAGACTCAGCTGATGCTGGAAACCGCTCAGCACGTCCGGGCGGATCCCCGGCCACTCATCGCGGGCGGCAAAGCACGGCGAGGAGGCTACGGTGATCAGCCCCTTGACCCGCTCGGGCTGCATCAGCGCCGCCTGGCTGGCCACCAGTCCGCCGAGCGACCAGCCTAGCCACCAGGCCTGCGGCGGGGCGGCCGCCAGCACGATTTCCGTCATCTGCGCCAGCGACAACGCGCCGAACCCCTGGCTGCGGCCATAACCCGGCAGATCGACCAGGTGCAGGCGAAAATGCGGCGCCAGTCGCGCCTGAATGCAACTCCACACTTCGGCGTTCAAGCCCCAGCCGTGCAGCAGCACAAGATCGCGTTCGCCCTCACCTATTGTTTGCCAGTACAGCGCTGTCATTGGTTATTGTCCTTTCATGCTTATCCGTCTCGGAGGCTCTATGCTATCAATCCGCAGCCGCTGTTGGCTATGCCGACAGCCGTTGAGTCTGATGCGTCATGGCATCTGCAGCTGCTGCCTGCGCCATCTGCCGGCCCACCCGCCGTGTTGCCCGTGCTGCGGATTGCCCGCCGGGGAAACGCAAATGCCCTGCGGCCGCTGCCTGCAACGGCCGCCGCCCTGGCAGCGGCTGGTGTTCGTCGGCGACTACGTTGCGCCCCTCAGCCAATTGGTAAAAAGGTTCAAGTTTCACCGCGCGCCCGAGCTGGCGCCGACGTTGGCACGCCTGATGCTGTTGCGGTGGCAGCAGGCGCGCAGAGAGCAGCATCTGAACAGACCCGACCTGATTTTAGCGGTACCCTTGCATACATCACGCTGCTGGCGCCGTGGTTATAACCAGAGCGATCTGCTGGCCCGGCCGCTGGCGCGCTGGCTGGGCTGCGCCTATCAGCCCGCCGCTTTGCGCCGGGTGCGCAAGACAGCCCTGCAACAGCGGCTGAGCGCCGGAGCGCGCAGGCGCAATTTGCAGCGCGCTTTCATCTGCACGGTGCCGGTCGCCGGCCGGCATATCGCCCTGGTGGATGACGTGGTGACCACCGGCAGCACCGTCGCGGAGATCGCGGCGCTGTTGCGGCGGCAAGGCGCCGCCTCGGTGCAGATATGGTGCGTTTGCCGCACGTTGTAGTGCCACGGCAATGGGCGTATTATAACCGACTATAGAAGTCAACTATTGAGCTAATGCTATGATCCGTATAACAGATGCTGCACAGGAACACTTTGCCAAACTGCTGGCAAATCAAGAAGAAGGCACCCAAATCCGCGTATTCGTGATCAACCCGGGCACGCCGACGGCCGAATGCGGTGTCTCTTATTGCCCGCCGGACGCGGTAGAAGCGACGGATACCGAACTGAAGTTCGACAAACTGTCCGCCTATGTCGATGAGCTGAGCGCGCCGTATCTGGAAGACGCCGAAATCGACTTCGTGACCGACCAGCTGGGTTCTCAGCTGACGCTGAAAGCGCCAAACGCCAAGATGCGCAAGGTCGATGACGACGCGCCGCTGATGGAGCGCGTGGAATACGTGCTGCAGTCGCAGATCAACCCACAGCTGGCGGGCCACGGCGGCCGCGTGACGCTGATGGAGATCACCGACGACAACATGGCGATCCTGCAGTTCGGCGGCGGCTGTAACGGTTGTTCGATGGTCGACGTCACGCTGAAAGAAGGCATCGAGAAAGAGCTGCTGCAGAAATTCCCGGAGCTGAAAGGCGTGCGCGATTTGACCGAGCACCAGCGCGGCGAGCACTCCTATTACTGATCCCCGGCGCTCGCGCCGCGGTGGATAACACAATGCCGGAAGGGGGAAACCCGTTCCGGCATTGTCGTTTTCAGCCCACCGACACCTTGCGCCGCCGTTTGTCCAAATCCTTCAGCAACCGGTTTATCCGCGGATCGGCGAACATCTCCTCCAGCGTTTCGGTCAGCTTGCGCCGCCAGTTAGGGTATTGATCGCTGGTGCCGGGAATATTGACCGGATCGGCCATGTCCAGCCAGTCTTCCGGCTGCAGGCCGAGCAGGGCGCTGGCGCTGTCGGCGACATAACGCTGCAGGCCGCGGTTGAGCAGCGGGCTCATGCCGAGCAGCGCCGCCTTCTTGCCCACCTTCTGCGGCACGCAACCATAGCGATGCAACCCGTCCAGCAGCCCCTGCTTGGCGCGTTCCCGATCGGCGAACAGCGCCCGCAGGATCTCCGCATCCGGGTAAAGGCCCAGCCGGTTGCCGAGCGTGAGATCGTCGCTTTGCCAGTAGCCGCGCAGCGTCGGTAGATCGTGGGTGGTGATGGTCGCCATCGCCTGCACCGGATAGGCCTGCGGCGCGCGGAAATGGTGTTCGCCGTCGCTTTCGAAATACAGCACTTTGTAGGAATAGACGCCGCTGTCGCGCAGCTTGCCGACGATCTCCACCGGCACCGTGCCGAGATCCTCGCCGATCACCATGCAGCGGTGGCGCTGGCTTTCCAGCGCCAGCACCGCCAGCAGATCGTCCACCGGGTATTTGACGTAGGCGCCGCGATCGGCGGTTTCGCCATACGGGATCCACCACAGCCGCAGCAGCGCCATGACGTGATCGATGCGCAGCGCGCCGCAGCTGGTCATGTTGGCGCGCAAAAGATCGATGAACGGCTGATAACCGCGCGCCGCCATCACGTGCGGATCCATCGGCGGCAACCCCCAGTTTTGCCCCAGCGGCCCCAGGATGTCCGGCGGCGCGCCGACCGACGCTTTCAGGCAGTACAGTTCGCGGTCACACCAGGTTTCCGCCCCGCCTTCCGCCACCCCGACCGCCAGATCGCGATACAGGCCAATCGGCATCTGCTGCTGCCGGCTCTGTTCGAAACACTGCGCGAACTGCGTGGCCGCCAGCCACTGCAGCCACAGGTAAAAGCGGACCGCGTCCTGATGCTCATCGCAGAACTGCCGCACCGCTTCGCTCTGCCCACGCCGATAGCGCTCGGGCCAGGCCGGCCAGCCCCACTGGCTGGCATCCGTGGCCGCCAGATGGGCGTGCAGAGCGTCGAACGCCGCCTGCTGATACAGGCTTTCGCCGCCCTCAGTCACGAACCGTTCGAACGCCTGACGCTGCGCGTCGTTCGGCTTGCGCGCCTGAAACAGCGGGAACGCCAGCTTCAGCCCCGCCAGCTTCAGCTGCATCACGGCGGTGTAATCCACCCACTCCGCGGCGCGCGCCTTGGCCAGCTGCTTCTGCGTCGCCGGCTTCTGCCACCAGCGCTGAGCCGCGTCGCTGCGCTGGAAATCCTCCACCGCGTTGACGTCGATATACGCCAGATTCAGCCAGCGGCGCGACGAGGGGCTGTAGGGGCTGGCGCTCTCCGGGTTGGCCGGATACAGCGCATGGATCGGATTGAGGCCGACGAAAGCGCCGCCGCGTTCCCCCACCTGCTCCACCATCAGGCGCAGATCGCCGAAATCGCCGATGCCCCAGTTGCGATCGGAACGCAGCGTATACAGCTGAACGCAGGCGCCCCACAGCTTCTTGCCGGTCAGCAAGGCGTTCGGCTCGAAGCAGCGCCTCGGCGCGACGATCACTCGGCATGACCACTGCCGCGCGCCCTGGCTCAGCGTCAATTGGTGGTAGCCCGCCGGCAGATCGCCCGGCAGCGTCAGGGTCTTGCGCGCGCCGACGCGCCCCTGCAGGCATTCGCCGTCTTCACGCTGCAGCGCCCACAGGTACTCGCCTTCGCCCGCCGGGGTCAACGCCAACGGTGCGCCCTGATAGAACACCTTGACCGCCGGTAACGGCGACGCCGCCCCTTCCTGCGCGGCTTCGGCCCGATTCATGGCCGCCAGCAGCTTGCGCTTGGTCTCCGGTTCAATCGCCTGCCGCTTGCCGTGGGCATTGATGAAATCGGCGGCGATCCCCGCCTGTGCCGCCGCCTGATCGATACGCTTGCGATCCATTCGTTCTCCTTAACGTTTGGCTTGCCAGATGCGCTGCTGGTAATCGCGGATCGAACGATCCGAGCTGAACATGCCGACGCGCGCGGTGTTAAGGATAGTCCGCCGCGTCCATTCGTCCCGATCGCGGTACAGTTCATCGACCCGGCTTTGCGCCTGGCAATACGAGGCGAAGTCCGCCAACACCAGATAGGGATCGCCGCCCTCCAGCAGGCTGTGCAGCATCATGTCGAACGCGTGCTTGTCGCCGTGGCTGAACGCGCCGCTCGCCAGCTCATCCAAAATCGCCTTCAGGTGCTTGTCTTTCTTGCGGTAGCTGAGCGGATCGTAGCCCTTCGCCAGTATCGCCTTCACCTGCTCCACGGTATTGCCGAAGATAAAGATATTGTCTTCGCCCACCTGCTCGGCGATTTCGACGTTGGCGCCGTCCAGCGTGCCGACCGTCAGCGCGCCGTTCAGCGCCAGCTTCATATTGCCGGTGCCGGAGGCCTCTTTGCCAGCGGTGGAGATCTGCTCGGAGATATCCGCCGCCGGGATCATCAGTTCGGCCACCGACACGCGGTAGTCGGGAATGAACGCCACTTTCAGGCGATCTTTCACCAGCGGATCGTTATTGATCTTCTCGGCCGCCTGGTTGATCGCGTAGATGATGTTCTTCGCCAGGTAGTAGCCCGGCGCCGCCTTGGCGCCGAACAGGAAGACGCGCGGCACGATGTCCAGATTCGGGTTTTCGCGCAGCTGGCGATACAGCGACAGGATGTGCAGCAGGTTCAGGTGCTGGCGTTTGTACTCGTGCAGACGCTTGATCTGCACATCGAAAATCGCGTCCGGGTCGAGCGTCAACCCCATCACGCCGTGCACGTAATGGGCCAGCGCCACCTTGTTGTCGCGTTTGATCTGCTGATAACGCTGGCGGAACGCCGCGTCGTCGGCGAATTTTTCCAGCCCGCGCAACGCGTCGAGATCGTTCGCCCATTCCACCTTCAGCGTCTCATCGATCAGGCCCGACAGCGCCGGGTTGCACTGTTTCAGCCAGCGGCGCGGCGTGATGCCGTTGGTGACGTTATGGAATTTGTTCGGCCACAGCTGGTGATATTCCGGGAACAGATCCTTCACCACCAGATCCGAGTGCAGCTGCGCCACGCCGTTGACCGCAAAGCCGCTGACCACGCACAGGTTGGCCATGCGCACCTGCTTGTTGTGGTGAACCGCCAGTTTGGCCCACACCGCCTCGTCGCCCGGCCACTGCTTATCCACCAGCTTTTTGAACCTGGCGTTGATCTGTTTGATGATGGAGAAATGGCGCGGCAGCAGGCTGCGCACCAGTTTTTCATCCCAGCACTCCAGCGCTTCCGGCATCAGGGTGTGGTTGGTATAGGCGAAAGTGTTGCTGGTGATCGCCCAGGCCGCCTCCCACTCCAGCTGGTGTTCGTCCAGCAGAATGCGCAGCATTTCCGGAATGGCGATGGTCGGGTGGGTGTCGTTCAACTGGATCACTTCGTACTTCGGCAGCTCTTCAATCTTGCGGCCGGCCTGATGGTGCTTGCGCAAAATGTCCGCCACCGAGCAGGCACACTGGAAATACTGCTGCATCAGGCGCAGGCGCTTGCCGGCCTGATGGTTGTCGTTCGGGTAGAGCACCTTGGTCAGCTTGTCGGCTTCTACGCCCTGCTTCTCCGCCTGCAGGAATTTGCCGTCGTTGAAATCGCTCAGGTTGAACGGATGCTGATGGGTCGCCTGCCACAGGCGCAGCGGCTGCGCCACGCCGTTGCGATACCCCAGTACCGGCAGATCCCAGGCTTCGCCGCGCAGGGTGAAGGCCGGGCGCCACAGTTCGCGGCCGTCGGCCTGCTTTTCCAGCTTGCCGCCGATGCCCACGTCCACCGCCAGTGCGGCGTTGTGGCGGAACCACGGGTAGCTCTCGCGCTGCCAGTTATCCGGCGCCTCTTGCTGCTGCCCATCCTGGAACGACTGGCGGAACAGCCCGTACTGGTAGTTCAGCCCATAGCCGGTGGCCGGTTGCTCCACCGTCGCCATCGAGTCAAGGAAACAGGCCGCCAAGCGCCCCAGCCCGCCGTTGCCCAGCGCCGGATCGGTTTCCTGCTCCAGCAGATCCGCCAGCTTGACGTTCTGCTCCGCCAGCGCCTGCTCGACGGTGTCGTACCAGCCCAGGTTGATCAGGTTGTTCGCCGTCAGCCGGCCGATCAGAAACTCCATCGAGATGTAGTTCACGTGGCGCAGCGGTTTGGCGCTTTTGCGCGGCGCCGGCTGTGCGGCCAGCTGCTCGGCCAGCGCCGCACTGACGGCTTCCCACCATTGATGTTGCGTCATCTGCTGTGCGGAACTGAGGCCGAACCGTTGCCACTGACGGGCAAGCGCCGCCAGAAAAGCATCCTTCTTGAGCGTAGGCTGTGACATAAGGAAAACTCTCTATCCAGTAAGTGGGTCAAATTGCCGCTATCGTGCCGGTGAGAAAGCCTGACGGCATCATCCCGCCTGGGGATTAGCTGGGGAGGAGGATTGGGGCGTAGCTGGAATTGTGATCTCAGGCACTGTTTGACTCCCTTGCAACGATGCAAAAAAGCCCGCCAACGCGTGCGGCGAGCACTGAGAACGTTAGCCATGACGTTAGCACAAGTATTCGCACTGCTGAAGTTTTGTGCATGGCCGGAAATGCGATCTGCAACCGCAACGCCGCGCGCCGACGCCAAACGTAAAAAAGTGTGATCGATAGCAACTTAACTCCAAGCCGATGCGGAAGCTTGTTGCAATACGTTTAGGGTTGGCAGAAGTTAGGGGGAGCTATTAATTACGAACCATAAAATAATTAGCGCCACTCCAATCCCGGCGGGAACCGCGATTTATACCCTGGAATACTATGCTGATCCCATCAAAACTGAGCCGCCCGGTACGGCTGCAAAATACCGTGATCCGCGATCGCCTGCTGGCCAAACTGGCCAGCGCGGGCAACTATCGCCTGACACTGGTCAATTGCCCGGCGGGATACGGAAAAACCACGCTGATCGCCCAATGGGCGGCCGGCAAGGCCGATCTGGGCTGGTATTCGCTGGACGAGAGCGACAACCAACCGGAGCGCTTCGCCAGCTACCTGATCGCCGCGCTGCAGCAGGCCAGCGGCGGCCGCTGCGTCAAGAGCGAGGCGCTGAGCCAGAAACACCAGTACGCCAGCCTGTCGGCGCTGTTCGCCCAGCTGTTTATCGAGCTGGCCGACTGGCACCAGCCGCTGTACCTGGTGATCGACGACTACCACCTGATCACCAACGACGCCATTCACGAAGCCATGCGCTTCTTCCTGCGCCATCAGCCGGAAAACCTGACGCTGATCCTGCTCTCGCGCACCCTGCCGCCGCTCGGCATCGCCAATCTGCGGGTGCGCGATCAGCTGCTGGAAATGGGCACGCAGCAGCTGGCGTTTACCCATCAGGAAGCCAAACAATTCTTCGACTGCCGCCTGGCGGCGCCGATGGAACAGCAGGACAGCAGCCGCCTGTGCGACGAAGTCGAAGGCTGGGCCACCGCGCTGCAGCTGATCGCGCTGTCGGCCCGCCAGTCTGCCTCGTCGGCTCAGCTGTCGGCCAAGCGGCTGGCGGGGCTGAACGCCAGCCACCTGTCCGACTATCTGGTGGACGAAGTGCTGGATCACGTCGATGCCGAGGCGCGCGCCTTCCTGCTGCGCTGTTCGGTGCTGCGCTCGATGAACGACGCGCTGATCGTGCGGCTGACCGGCGAAGACAACGGCCAGCAGCGGCTGGAGGAGCTGGAGCGCCAGGGGCTGTTTATCCACCGCATGGACGACACCGGCGAATGGTTCAACTTCCATCCGCTGTTCGCTTCTTTCCTGCGCCAGCGTTGCCAGTGGGAGCTGGCGCTGGAGCTGCCGGGGTTGCACCGCGCCGCCGCCGAGGGCTGGCTGGCGCTGGGGTATCCGGCGGAGGCCATTCACCATGCGCTGGCGGCCAGCGACGTCAGCATGCTGCGCGATATCCTGCTGCAACACGCCTGGTCGCTGTTCCACCACAGCGAACTGGCCTTGCTGGAGGAGTGCCTCAACGCGCTGCCTTATGAGCGCCTGATCCAAAATCCCAAGCTGGCGCTGCTGCAGGCCTGGCTGGCGCAGAGCCAGCACCGCTACGGCGAGGTCAACACCCTGCTGGAGCGCGCCGAGCGCACCATGCGCGAGCAGAAAATCGAGATAGACCAAACGCTGCACGCCGAGTTCGACGCCTTGCGCGCCCAAGTGGCGATCAACGCCGGCAAACCGGAAGAAGCCGAGCGGCTGGCGACCGAAGCGTTGAAATTCCTGCCGCTGTCCAGCTATTACAGCCGCATCGTCGCCACCTCGGTGACCGGCGAAGTGCACCACTGCAAGGGCGAACTGGCGCGCGCGCTGCCGATGATGCAGCAAACCGAGCAGATGGCGCGTCGTCATCAGGCCAACCATTACGCGCTCTGGGCGCTGCTGCAGCAGAGCGAAATTCTCATCGCCCAGGGCTTCCTGCAGGCCGCTTACGAAACCCAGGACAAAGCCTTCGAACTGGTCCGCGAACAGCACCTGGAACAGCTGCCGATGCACGAGTTCCTGCTGCGCATTCGCGCGCAGATCCTGTGGTCGTGGTCGCGGCTGGACGAGGCGGAAGACGCGGCGCGCACCGGGCTGAAAATCCTGGCGAACTACCAGCCGCAACAGCAGCTGCAGTGCATCGCCATGCTGGCCAAATGCTCGCTGGCGCGCGGCGATCTGGACAACGCCAATACCCATCTGCAGCGCTGCGAAACCCTGCTGCACGGCGCCCACTACCATCGCGACTGGCTGACCAACACCGACAAGTCGCGGGTGATCCACTGGCAGATGACCGGCGACACCGCCGCCGCCGCCCAGTGGCTGCGCCATACCGAAAAGCCCGGCATGGCGGACAACCACTTCACGCAGGGCCAGTGGCGCAACATCGCGCGGATGCAGATCCTGCTCGGCCAGTATGAAGAGGCCGGCGTGGTGCTGGATGAGCTGAACGAAAACGCCCGCCGCCTGCGGCTGGTGAGCGATCTCAACCGCAACCTGCTGCTCAGCAACCAGCTCTACTGGCTGCAAGAGCGCAAGGGCGAAGCGCAGCAGGCGCTGATCGAAGCGCTGTCGCTGGCCAACCGCACCGGCTTTATCAGCCACTTCGTCATCGAGGGCGAAGCGATGGCGCAGCAGCTGCGCCAGCTGATCCAGCTCAACACGCTGCCGGAGCTGGAACAGCATCGCGCCCAGCGCATCCTGCGCGACATCAACCAGCATCATCGGCACAAGTTCGCGCATTTTGACGAGAACTTCGTCGATAAGCTGCTGACCCATCCGCAGGTGCCGGAGCTGATCCGCACCAGCCCGCTCACCCAGCGCGAATGGCAGGTGCTGGGGCTGATCTATTCCGGCTACAGCAACGACCAGATCGCCGGCGAGTTGGACGTGGCGGCCACCACCATCAAGACGCACATCCGCAACCTGTATCAGAAACTGGGCGTGGCCCATCGCCAGGAGGCGGTGCAGCAAGCGCAGCAGCTGTTGAAGATGATGGGATACGGCGCCTGAGAGTCAGCGCTGGCCGTAATAGGCGCCGGCGCCATGTTTGCGGCTGAAATGCTTTTCCAGCAGATAGTCATCGATCCGCTTCAGGCCGGGGTTAATATCCCGGCTGATCCACGCCATTTTCGCCACCTCCTCCAACACCACGGCGTTATGCACCGCCTCATCCGGCGTCCTTCCCCAACTGAACGGGCCATGCTGATACGCCAGGATGCCGGGAATGTGCAACGGTTCACGCCCTTTCAGGGTTTCGATAATCACCCGACCGGTGTTCAGCTCATATTCCCGTGCCACCTCTTCCGCCGTCAGCCCGCGGGTACAAGGAATGTCGCCGGAAAAATAGTCGGCGTGGGTGGTGCCGAGCGCCGGTATCGCTTCACCCGCCTGCGCCCAGGCGGTGGCATGGGTGGAGTGCGTATGCACCACACCGCCGAGTTGGGGGAACACCCGATACAGCGCCAAATGCGTCGGCGTATCGGACGAAGGCCGCAGTTGCCCCTCGACAACCTCACCTCGCGCATTCACCACCACCATATCCTCAGCCCGCATCGTTTCATAAGGTACGCCGCTGGGTTTGATCACCACCAGCCCACTGGCCCGATCGATGCCGCTGACATTGCCCCAGGTATAGGTCACCAGCCCGTGCTCAGGCAACGCCATATTGGCTCGGTACACCTGACTTTTCAGTTGCTCCAGCATACTCCCCCCTTATTTCCAACCCGGCCTCGACCATGCGTTCAACCACCCAGGCTCGCGCCTCCCGCACCGCCCGCAGCGGATCGTCCGCTTTCTCGCTCCACATCTCGAGCAGATAGGGGCCGCGATAGCCGCTCTGCAACAGCGTTTCGAAACAGCGCACGAAATCGACCACGCCCTCGCCGAACGGCACATTCTTAAACTCCCCCGGCCGCGTATCCTTAACGTGTACCGCCACGATATGCCCGCGCCCGGCCATGAGCTCCATCGGCACATCGTTGTCCCAGGCAGACAAGTTGCCGATGTCCGGGTACAGCTGAAACCACGGGTTATTCAGGTAGTGGGCATAGCCCAGCGCCTTGCTGATCGAGTTCATCAGCGGATAGTCCATGATTTCCATCGCCAGCATGACCTGCGCACGGCTGGCCATCTCCACCGCCTGCGCCAATCCGGCACGGAACCGGGCGCGGGTCTGTGCAGTTGACTGCTGGTAATAAACGTCATACCCGGCCAGTTGGATCACCCGGATGCCGGTATCCTGCGCCAGCCGAATAGCTTTTCGCACGATCTCCAGTCCCCGTTCGCGCGTGGTGTCGTCTGCACTGCCCAACGGAAAACGCCGGTGGGCGCTGAGGCATAAAGAAGGGACGCGCACACCGCTCGCCGCAACGGCGCTAACCAAGGCAAGCCGCTGTTCAGCGCTCCAATCCAGCCGCGCCAGGCGGCCGTCGCTTTCATCGATCGACATTTCAACGAAATCGAATCCCAACTCACCCGCCAGTTGCAGGCGCGTCAGCCAGTCCTCGCCCGGCGGCAACGCTTTCTCATAGATGCCCAACGGCACGGATTTGTGCAACATAACCGCTCCTCAGCCCCACAGCTGGGCAATGACGGATTTAAATTCCCGCGCCGCCGCGACCGGATCGGCGGCATCGCGAATGCTGCGTCCGGCGATAAAGACGTGGATGGGAATGCCCTGGAACAGAGGCAAGTCTTCCAACGCCAAACCGCCGGTGACCGTCACCTTAAAACCCATCTCGCTCAGGCGGCGCACCGCGCGGATATCGTCTTCGCTCCAGGCGACCCCTGCGGCCTGCGCATCGCGGCTGCGGTGGTACACCACCTGACCCATTCCCGCTTCACGCCACGCCTGCGCCTGTTCCCAGGTCCAGAACCCCGTCAGTTCGATCTGCACGTCGCCACCGAACTCATGCGCCACCTGCAGGGCGCCCTTGACCGTATTGATGTCGGCACAGCAGATCACCGTGATCCAATCGGCATGCGCCTCGAAGCACATTCGCGCCAAAATCTGACCCGCATCGGCGATTTTTGCGTCCGCCAACACGATGCGATCCGGATACAGCGCTTTCAGATCGCGCACGGCGCGCACGCCTTCCGCCACGCACAAAATAGTGCCGACTTCGATGATGTCGACTTCGGCCGCGATCAGGCGAGTCGTGTCGTAAGCCGCGGCCATGGACAGGTTATCCAGCGCCACCTGCAACATCGGTAACTGCGTGTTCATTGTTTGTCTCCTTCAATCAATTCGCCGCCGTAGACGTTTTGTCGATCAACGCCAATACCTCGCTCGCGTGGCGACAGGCCCGCAAGCGATCGAAGTTCGCCTCATCTTCAAACAGATTCACCACTTGCATGATCCCCACCTCCTGATGCGTTTTGGCGTCCACCGCCGCCAGGGTGATCAAGATGTCTATCGGATCGTTGTCTTCATCGCCGAAACACACCGGCGTTTTCAAGGTGACCAAGGCGAAGCCGGTTTTCAGCACCCCTTCCTCCGGCCGGCCGTGCGGCATCGCCAGGCCCGGCGCCAGCACGAAGTAAGGGCCGTACCGGTCGACGCCGGCCAAAATGGCGTCGAAATAGCGCGGTTCCACCACCCCGGCAGCCACCAGCAAATCGACGCCCAACCGCACCGCCTGCCGCCAGTCAGCAGCCTCCGCCTGCAGCTGGATGGCGTTGTTTTGCGCCAACGAATCGCTCAGCTTCATCACTCGCTCCTTACTGCTTCAAATCTTGCGGAAAATGCGTGCCGATAACTTCCATCAGCTTCGGGCCGAAGTCCGCCGCCGAGAGCATATTGCGCACCCCAACCACATATTTGTTGCCGCTCACGACGATTTCGTCGGCGACATGGGTGGAAGCAATGATGATGTCGGCCCCGTTCAACTCGGATTTGTATTCCCCCACCGCACAGCTGTTGACCGAATGATTCACACCTTGCTGCGTTAAAAATTGGTCGACTTTCATTTTCATGATCATGGAACTGCCTTGCCCGCAACCGCATACCGCCAGGATTCGTACCGTCATAATCTGCACTCCTATTAACGTGACGCTGGTTCAACTGATTGTTTTTCAGCATCTTCTTCCGCACGCAGGGTGCGTCCGGCGAAGAACATGTACAGCAGGGCGATAACGATCACCACACCCATAAACCACAGGCCCAGACTCAGCCCCTGCATCAGCGGCGGCGCCAGAATCGACCAGTCCGCCATGCCCATCCAGGCGCTTAGCCCGGTCAGTTTGATGGCCCACACGCAGCCGAAGATCTCTATCATTCCCATCACCAGACAGATCTTCATCGCCGCGCGCCAGCCGCCGAAGTGGTTAGCGAATACGCCGATGGTGGCGTTAGAAAAGAACATGGGAATGAAACCGGGAATGATCATGATGGAAGAGCCGAGCGCCAACAGTATGCCGACGGCGATCAGTTGGCCGATGGTGCCCCACATAAAACCCCACACCACGGCGTTGGGCGCGAAGCTATAAATGGCGGCACAGTCGATGGCCAGTACCGCGCCGGGGATCAGACGTTGGGATATACCGTTAAAGGCCTCGGTCAATTCGGCGACGAACATGCGCACGCCCTGCACGATGATGAAAATCGCCACCGCGAACATCAGCCCGGTTTGCAGGATATAAATGCTCCAGTGGGTTTTACCGGCCATCGCCTGCAGAGTGTCCAAGCCGAACGAGCACAGAATGATGCCGAAAAACAGCGTCATCACGATGGCGGTGGACACGATGTTGTCATGGAAAATGTTCAGCCACCCGGGCAGCTTCAGATCTTCCACGCTGTCCTCTTTTTTACCGAGATACGGTGCGGCCTTATAGGCCAGCCACGAAGCGAACTGCTGTTGATGCCCGATCGAGAAGCCGCTGTTTTCCGTTACCGCCTGCGTCGGTTTGAACATCATGTTGGAGGTGATGCCCCAGTACAGTGAAGCCAATAGCGCGCTGCACAATACCGTCGTCCACATGCCGTAACCCAGAATGTAGAAAAATACCGCGATCAGCCCGACCTGCTGAAACATGATATGGCCGGTGAGCATGATGGTACGAATCCCGGTAATACGCCGCAGCAGTACGTAGAGAATGTTCAGCGCCAATGCCAGCAATACCGCGTAGCCGACCCAGCTGTAGGCATCCCCCATACGTTCGATGGTGGCCATCATCGAAGCATAGGTGTCCGAAATCGCCCCGTTGATGCCGTATACCTCGGACAACTTCGCCACGACCGGTTTGAACGTGCCGGTCAGAATGCCGGAACCGGCCTGCAATAACATGAAACCGATAATGGTCTTGATGGTGCCTTTGATGATGACCGCCGCGCTTTTGCGCAGCAACGTGTAACCCAGCAGTGTAACCAGCCCCAGCAGCAGCGGCGCATTGGTCATCACCTGGTTAAAAAAGACGGTGAAGATGGTGTAAAGGGTTTCCATACGGCTCTCCCGGAAAGGTTGGCGTGCAGGTAACGCTTTCACCATATCAATCACCAACAATCACAAAAAGATCATAAATGATTATTTGTGAACAACCTCGCAAGATAAAAATCAATTCCACCAACATTCAATGAATTAGGTAACACACATTTTATTACCCATTGAATTTAATAGCAGTAACCAGGAGAAATATAAGCGCCAAAGACAGTGTCGCACGCGAATAAGGCGGCGTTGACGGGAGTTAAGATCGTTGTCAGCTGAAAAAAACGATGCTAGATTCAATCAAAACAAGTCACATAAAATCTTAATGTGATTATTTATGATTTTATCATCACCGACAATGAGGAAAAACCCATGAGTAAAGTCAACGACATCACCCGCGAGTCCTGGATATTGAACACCTTTCCCGAATGGGGCACTTGGCTGAACGAAGAGATAGAGCAGGAGAAAGTCGCGCCCGGCACCTTCGCCATGTGGTGGCTGGGCTGCACCGGCATCTGGCTCAAGTCTGAAGAAGGCGCCAACCTGTGCGTCGATTTTTGGTGCGGCACCGGCAAGCAGAGCCACGGCAACCCGCTGATGAAAACCGGCCACCAAATGCAGCGCATGGCCGGGGTGCGGAAGCTGCAGCCGAACCTGCGCACCACCCCATTCGTACTCGACCCGTTCGCCATCACCCAGCTCGACGCCGTGCTGGCCACGCACGATCACAACGACCATATCGATGTAAACGTCGCGGCGGCCGTGTTGCAGAACTGTCCCGACTCCGTCCCGTTTATCGGGCCGAAAAGCTGCGTGGATATCTGGATCGGCTGGGGCGTGCCGCCGGCGCGCTGCATCACCGTCAAACCTGGCGACGTGATAAAAATCAAAGACGTCGAAATTCATGCGCTGGATGCTTTCGATCGCACGGCGCTGATCACATTACCGGTGGAACAAAAGGCCGCGGGCGTACTGCCGGACGGCATGGATCTGCGTGCGGTCAACTACCTGTTCAAAACGCCAGGCGGCAACCTTTATCACAGCGGCGATTCTCACTACTCCAACTATTACGCCAAGCACGGCAACGATCACCACATTGATGTCGCCCTCGGCTCCTACGGCGAGAACCCACGCGGCATTACCGACAAGATGACCAGCGCCGACATCTTGCGCATGGCGGAATCGTTGAACGCCAAGGTCGTGATCCCCTTCCACCACGATATTTGGTCGAATTTCCAGGCAGACCCGCAGGAGATCCGCGTGTTGTGGGACATGAAAAAGGATCGGCTCAAGTACGGTTTCAAACCCTTTATCTGGCAGGTTGGCGGCAAGTTCATCTGGCCGCAGGACAAAGACAATCTGGAATATCACTATCCGCGCGGGTTCGATGATTGTTTCACCCAGGAACCCGACCTGCCCTTCAAGTCTTTCTTGTAATCAACCGGTGTTGCATACTGATGCGCGCTTTTGAACGGCAATGATTCAAATCGTCAAACGGCGCGCATATAATCGAAGGCAACGACGTTCTTCTCACCCTGATGGAGCCCGCATGACAGAGTCCCAACGCCACAATGCCATTCTCGATCTCTTGCATCGCAAGGGGCAAATCTCCGTGGCGGACGTGATCGCGGCGTTTGACATCTCTCCGGCCACCGCGCGCCGGGACATCAACAAACTGAATGAAATTGGCAAATTGCGCAAAGTGCGCAACGGCGCCGAAGCCACGCAAACCCCGCGCCCGGCCTGGACGCCGCTCAACATCCATCAAACCCAGCATCTCGATGAAAAAATGCGCATCGCGGCAGCGGCGGCGCAACTCTGTCAGCCGGGCGAAAGCGTGGTGATCAACTGCGGTTCCACCGCATTTCTGCTGGGGCGTGAAATTTGCGGCAAGCCGGTTCAGGTGATCACCAACTACCTGCCGCTGGCCAACTACCTGATCGAACAGGACCATGACAGCGTGGTGATCATGGGTGGCCAGTACAACAAGACTCAGTCGATTACCCTGGCGCCTCAGGACGGCGACGCGACGCTGTACGCCGGGCACTGGATGTTCACCAGCGGTATCGGCCTTACCGCCGAGGGTTTGTATAAAACGGATATGCTGACCGCCATGGCGGAGCAAAAGATGCTCAACTACGTCGGTAAACTGGTGGTGCTGGTCGACAGCAGCAAAGTCGGCCAACGCGCCGGCATGCTGTTCAGCCGCACCGAGCAAATCGCCATGGTGATCACCGGCCGCGCTGCCAATCCGGCGATCGTTGAGCAACTGCGTCAACATGGCGTTGAAGTGCTGCTGGTGTGACAAAACCACACCCTTGCTCTGGTCTTAAACGCCGCAGAGTTGGTTACAATAGCGGCGTCCCCCAATTACGAGGCAGTCAGCAGTATGGAACAGTTCGAAGCGATCAACGTTGAGCAAGCGTACGCCCGCTGGAAAGAGGGCAGCGCCGCCCTGGTCGACATCCGCGATCCGCAAAGTTTTGAAGCCGGGCATACGCCGGGCGCCTTTCACCTCACCAACGCCACCCTGTCGGCCTTTATGCAGCAAAACGACTTCGAGCGGCCGGTAATGGTGATGTGCTACCACGGCAACAGCAGCCGCAGCGCGGCGCAGTACCTGCTGCACCAGGGGTTCGACGCGGTCTACAGCATCGACGGCGGCTTCGAGGCCTGGGCCCGCCAGTATCCGCAAGACGTGGAAACCTCTGCCTGATCCCCGCCGCCCGCCGTGCATCGGCGGGCTTCCCCTTCGATTTTGTGCGCGTTTTCGCGGGTTTTTCGCAGATCCGTTTGCCAGCGCTCAGGATTTCGACGTTATAATCGGCCGTCAGGGTCGCCGGCGGGCAAGCCGCGGCCAAAATCATTCACTTACGACGGAAAAGCAATGGTTAGAGTAATCGCCGTATCCAACCCGCGCCTGGCGCTGGCCTTTGTCGACTATATGGCGACCCAGGGCATCCGGCTTGAGCTGCGCAACAGCGGCGAGGCGGCGGAAATCTGGCTGGCCGACGACGTTCACCTCGAGCAGGTGCAACACGAGCTGCAGCAGTTTCTGACCGATCCGCTCAACCGCCGTTATCAGGCCGCCAGTTGGCAGACCGGCCATACCGACGCCGGCCTGCACTATCAGAGCGAATCCTATCTGCACACCCTGCGCAGCAAGGCCGGGCCGCTGACGCTCGGCGTGATGGTGCTGTGCATCGCGGTCTATATTCTGATGCAGGCGCTGGGCGACGACACCGTGATGTACTGGCTCTCCTGGCCGCAAAACAGCAGCCAATACACGCAGCTGTGGCGCTGGGTCAGCCATGCGTTCCTGCACTTCTCCCTGCTGCATATTCTGTTTAACCTGATGTGGTGGTGGTATCTCGGCGGCCAGATGGAAAAACGCCTCGGTGCCGGCAAGCTGTTCGTGCTGGCGGTGGTGTCGGCCTTCTTCAGCGGCTGGGCGCAATCGCTGTTCAGCGGCGCGCTGTTCGGCGGGCTGTCGGGCGTGGTTTATGCGCTGATGGGCTATGTCTGGCTAACGGGTGAACGGGCGCCGGAGCGCGGCCTGATGCTGCCGCGCGGCCTGATGGCGTTCTCGGTGCTGTGGCTGGTGGCCGGATATTTCGATATTTTAGGAATGTCGATCGCCAACGCGGCACACGTAGCCGGTTTAGTGTTAGGGTTATTGATGGCATTTTGGGATACGCGTCATCGCGCACACAACGAACAATAACAGCCGGGAGCTGTGCCCAGCGGGCATAGCGGGCGTTTTAGGGGATTATCGTGAAGCAAACACAGCGTCATGACGCAATTATCGAGCTGGTGCGCCTGCAGGGTTACGTCAGCACGGAAGAGCTGGTCGAACATTTTGACGTCAGCCCGCAAACGATTCGCCGCGATTTGAATGACCTGGCCGACCAGAACAAGATCCAGCGTCACCACGGCGGCGCGGCGTTGCCTTCCAGCTCGGTCAACGCTGCCTATAACGATCGCAAGGTGATGTGGTCGGAAGAGAAGGCCCGCATCGCGCAGCGCGTCGCCAGCCAGATCCCGGACGGCGCCACGCTGTTCATCGATATCGGCACCACGCCGGAAGCGGTGGCCCATGCGCTGATGAACCACAAGAACCTGCGCGTGGTCACCAACAACCTCAACGTCGCCACCCTGCTGACCGCCAAGGAAGACTTCCGTCTGATCCTGGCCGGCGGCGAAGTGCGCACCCGCGACGGCGGCATCATGGGCGAAGCCACCCTGGACTTTATCTCCCAATTCCGCCTCGATTACGGCATTCTCGGCATCAGCGGCATCGATATGGACGGCTCGCTGCTCGAATTCGACTATCACGAAGTGCGCACCAAACGCGCGATTATCGAAAATTCCCGCTGCGTAATGCTGGTCACCGACCACTCCAAATTCGGCCGCAACGCCATGGTCAACCTGGGCAACATGAATCTGATCGACTACCTGTTTACCGACCAGCTGCCGCCGCCGAGCGTGATGAAAATCATCGAGCAGTACGACGTGCAGCTGGAGCTGTGCTGATCCGCCGTTAACCCGCGGGGCGCGCCGCCGCCCCATTTCCCCCCCCCGACGCCCCCTTTTCGACAGCCGTTTGCCCGCCCGATCCATATCCTTATCATTTATGTGCCTATCATCACCAAACTGTTACCTTTATCACGCCTAAATGTTTTTGTTTGGTTAAGTCTTGGCTTGCTTGTTGGTTTTTGATTACAATCATGAGCGAAAACGAACATGAAAGAGCTATTTCGAACATCTGGAGGAAGATGACGTGGAAACCAAAGACTTGATCGTTATCGGTGGCGGCATCAACGGTGCCGGCATCGCGGCGGATGCTGCCGGGCGCGGGCTGTCGGTACTGCTACTGGAAGCGCAAGACTTGGCCTGTGCTACGTCTTCCGCCAGTTCCAAACTGATCCACGGTGGCCTGCGCTACCTGGAACACTACGAATTCCGTTTGGTGAGCGAAGCGCTGGCCGAACGTGAAGTGCTGCTGAAGCTGGCGCCGCACATCGCGTTCCCAATGCGTTTCCGCCTGCCGCACCAGCCGCACCTGCGCCCGGCCTGGATGATCCGTATCGGCCTGTTCCTGTACGATCACCTGGGCAAACGCACCAGCCTGCCGGGCAGCAAGGGCTTGCGCTTTGGACCAGAGTCGGTGCTGAAGCCTGAATTGAAGCGCGGTTTCGAATATTCCGACTGCTGGGTCGACGATGCTCGCCTGGTGGTGCTGAACGCGCAGGAAGTGGAAAAACGCGGCGGCGAAGTGCGCACCCGCACCAAAGTGACCCGCGCATGGCGTGAAAACGGCATGTGGATGGTGGAAGCGGTCGATATCGACAGCGGCAAAACCTTCACCTGGCGCGCCAAAGGCCTGGTGAACGCCACCGGCCCGTGGGTGAAAAACTTCTTCGACGACGGCCTGAAGCTGAAATCGCCTTACGGCATCCGCCTGATCAAAGGCAGCCACATCGTGGTGCCGCGCGTACACGATCAGCCGCAGTCTTACATTCTGCAGAACGAAGACCACCGCATCGTGTTCGTGATCCCGTGGAATGACGAGTTCTCCATCATCGGCACCACCGACGTGGAGTACAAAGGCGATCCGAAGGACGTGAAGATCGACGAGAACGAAATCGCTTATCTGCTGAAAGTGTACAACGATCACTTCAAGAAGCAGCTGGGCCGCGACGACATCGTCTGGACTTACTCCGGCGTGCGTCCGCTGTGCGACGACGAATCCGATTCGCCGCAGGCGATCACCCGCGATTACACGCTGGACGTGCACGACGAACAAGGCAAGGCGCCGCTGCTGTCGGTCTTCGGCGGCAAGCTGACCACCTACCGCAAGCTGGCCGAGCACGCGATGGAAAAACTGGCCCACTACTACCCAGGCTGCGGCCCGGCGTGGACCAAAAACGCCACGCTGCCGGGCGGTGACATCGGCGGCGATCGCGACGGCTACGCAGCCAAATTGCGCCGCGCCCACGGCTGGTTGCCGGAAGCGCTGGCGCGCCGCTATGCCCGCACCTACGGTAGCCAGAGCGAGCTGATCCTGGCCGGCGCCAACGGCCTCGCCGATCTGGGCGAAGATTTCGGCCACGGTCTGTATGAAGCCGAACTGCGCTACCTGACCGAGAAAGAGTGGGTCGTAGAGCTGGACGACGCCATCTGGCGCCGCACCAAGCTGGGCATGTGGCTGGACGAAGCGCAGCAGGCGCGAGTGAAAGCCTGGCTGGCGGAACACGCGAAAACGAAAACGCTGTCTCTGGCTTCCTGAGCCGCAGCGTAACGAAGAAAGGGCCGGTTATCCGGCCCTTTTCTTTGCTCTTCCTCGCACGCTTTACAGCTTCACCGGCTGAATGTGCCAGATTTCATCCGCATATTCCTGAATGGTGCGATCGGAGGAGAAGTAGCCCATGTTGGCGATATTCAGCACCGCGCGCCGCGTCCACTCGTCCTGATTGAGATACACCTCGTCCACCTTGTCCTGCGTGTCCACGTAGCTGCGGTAATCCGCCAGCAGCTGGTAGTGATCGCCGAGGTTGACCAGCGAGTCGAACAAATTGCCATAGCGTTTCGGCTCTTCCGGGCTGAACACGCCGGTGGCGATCTGCGTCAGCGCCTGATGCAGCTCCGGGTCTTGCTCATAGTACTGGCGCGGGTTGTAACCGTTGCGGCGCAGTTCCTCCACCTGTTCGGCGGTATTGCCGAAGATAAAGATATTCTCCTCCCCCACGTGCTCGCGCATCTCGACGTTGGCGCCGTCCAGCGTACCGATGGTCAGCGCGCCGTTCAGCGCGAACTTCATGTTGCTGGTGCCCGAGGCCTCGGTGCCCGCCAGCGAGATCTGTTCGGACAGATCCGCCGCCGGGATAATGATCTGCGCCAGGCTGACGCCGTAGTTCGGAATGAACACCACCTTCAGCTGGGTATGCACGCGCGGATCGTTGTTGATCACTTTGGCCACGTCGTTGATCAAGCGGATGATCTGCTTGGCGGCATAGTAGGCCGAGGCCGCCTTGCCGGCGAAGATCACCACCCGCGGCACGCGCTCGATCTCCGGATCGTCCAGCAGACGGTTATACAGCGTGATGACGTGCAACACGTTGAGCAGCTGCCGTTTGTACTCGTGGATGCGCTTGATCTGCACGTCGAACAGCGCATCCGGGTTGACCACCACGTTGAGCGTTTTGGCGATGTACAGCGCCAGCCGCTCCTTGTTCTGCCGCTTGGCGCGCTGCACCG
The DNA here is from genome assembly GCF_057808395.1 of Serratia sp. TSO36. Taxonomy (NCBI): domain Bacteria; kingdom Pseudomonadati; phylum Pseudomonadota; class Gammaproteobacteria; order Enterobacterales; family Yersiniaceae; genus Serratia; species Serratia sp. TSO36. Next base: position 125,773 of record NZ_JBJZOU010000026.1, read on the forward strand.
CCTGCAGGAAACTCGGGTAATCGACGTTGGCTTTGATCTCGCTCAGCTGGCTGAGATCGGTGCGCCAGGTTTGGCCGATGCAGTCGTCCAACACCGCCGCCAGCGGCGGGTTGGCCAGCGCCAGCCAACGGCGCGGCGTCACCCCGTTGGTTTTGTTGCAGAAACGATTAGGGAACAGCCGGGCGAAGTCGGCGAACAGCGACTGCACCATCAGTTCGGAATGCAGGGCGGAAACGCCGTTGACCTTGTGGCTGGCCACCACCGCCAGCCACGCCATGCGCACCCGGCGGCCGTTGGTTTCGTCGATGATCGAGACCCGCGCCAGCAGGTCGTTGTCGCCCGGCGCCACTTCCTGCACCATCTTGAGGAAGTGATCGTTGATTTCGAAAATCAGCTGCAGATGGCGCGGCAAGATGCGGCCAATCATGTCCAGCGGCCAGGTCTCCAGCGCCTCGCTCATCAGCGTGTGGTTGGTGTAAGAAAACACCTGCTCCACCACTTCCCAGGCGTCGAGCCACTTGAATTTGTGCTCGTCGATCAGCCGGTGCATCAGCTCGGGAATCGACAATACCGGGTGAGTGTCGTTGAGGTGAATGGCGATCTTGTCCGCCAGGTTGTCGAAGGTTTTGTGCATCAGCCAATGGCGGTTGAGGATGTCCTGCACCGTCGCCGACACCAGGAAATACTCCTGCCGCAGCCGCAGTTCGCGCCCGGAGGAGGTCGAGTCGTCCGGATACAGCACGCGCGACACGTTCTCCGAGTGGTTTTTATCCTCCACCGCGGCGAAATAATCGCCCTGGTTGAACTTGCCGAGGTTGATCTCGTTACTGGCCTGCGCGCCCCACAGCCGCAGGGTGTTGGTGGCGTCGGTGTCGAAACCGGGGATCACCTGATCGTAGGCGATGGCCACGACCTCTTCGGTCTCCAGCCAACGCGCCTTGGCGCCCTCCTGCTGCACGCGGCCGCCGAAGCGCACCTTGTAGCGGGTGTTGTGGCGCGGAAACTCCCACGGATTGCCGTACTCCAGCCAGTAGTCCGGCGACTCCATCTGCTGGCCGTTGACGATGTTCTGCTTGAACATGCCGTACTCGTAGCGAATGCCGTAGCCGCGCCCCGGCAGCGCCAGCGTCGCCAGCGAGTCGAGGAAGCAGGCCGCCAGGCGGCCCAGACCGCCGTTGCCGAGGCCAGGGTCGTTCTCTTCTTCCAACAGTTCACCCAGGCTCAACCCCATTTCGTTCAGCGCGTTGTCGATATCCTGATAGATGCCCATCGACAGCAGCGCGTTCGACAGGGTGCGGCCGATCAGAAACTCCATCGACAGGTAATACACCTGCCGCACGTCTTGAGACAACTGGGCGCGGTTGGAACGCAGCCAGCGTTCAACCATGCGATCGCGCACCGCGAACAGCACGGCGTTCAGCCAATCGTGCCGGTTGGCGATGGCCGGATCCTTGCCGACGATAAACATCAGCTTATAGGCGATGGAGTGTTTCAGCGCTTCCACACTGACCGTAGGTGAGGTGTAACTAAACGGTGAAGTCATGGCTTTTTAATCCCTTGTAGGGAGCCCAGCCATTCGCCGCGGAATAGCGGGCCCCGCTGAACATGGACGCGGCACGCCGCGCCCCGACAATCAACCCAAACGGCTGCCCGCCGCGCGTCAACCCGAGACGCGAAACGCGGGCTACAAACGTTGATAAAGCGATAAATACTCTTTCGCCGCCACCGGCCAGCCGAAGTCCACGCTCATGGCGTGGCGCTGAACGTGGCGCCAGTGTTTCGGCCGGCTCCACAGCACCATGGCGCGGCGGATGGCGTTGCCCAGCGCGACGGCGTCGCAATCGTCGAACACGAAGCCGCTGGCGGTGCCGTCGGCCAGGTTCTCCAGCGCGCAGTCCACCACCGTGTCCGCCAGCCCGCCGGTGCGGCGCACCAGCGGCAGCGTGCCGTATTTCAGGCCGTAGAGCTGCGTCAGGCCGCAGGGCTCGAAGCGGCTCGGCACCAGAATCACGTCGGCACCGCCGATGATGCGGTGAGAGAAGGATTCGTGATAGCCGATCTGCACCCCAACCTGCTCGGGATAATCGGCGGCGGCGGCCAGAAACGCCTGTTGCAGCACCGCATCGCCGGCGCCCAGCAGCGCCAGCTGCCCGCCCTGCGCCAGCAGTTCAGGCAGTGCCTGCAGCACCAGATCCAGGCCTTTTTGGCTGGTCAATCGGCTCACCACCGCGAACACCGGCAGCGATTCATCCACCTTCAGCCCCATGGCCTTTTGCAGATGCAGCTTGTTTTTGACCTTGCTTTTCAGATCGTCGGCGTCGTAGCGGGCGCTCAACCGCGGGTCGCGGGCCGGATCCCAAATGTTGTCGTCCACCCCGTTGAGGATGCCGCTCAGCCTGCCCTGCCGCTGCCGCTCCTGCAGCAGCCCCTCCATGCCGTAGCCGAACTCCGGCCGGGTGATCTCGCGCGCATAGGTCGGGCTGACGGCGGTCACGTGGTCGGCATAAAACAGCCCGGCCTTGAGGAACGACATCTGGCCGTAGAACTCCAGGCCATAAACATCGTAAAACGACGCCGGCAGCCACAGCTCGGTCACGTGATGGGCAGAGAACAGCCCTTGATAGGCCAGGTTGTGCACCGTAAACACCGAGCGCGCCGGGTGGCCGTTGGCGGCCAGATAGGCGCAGCTCAGGCCGGCGTGCCAGTCGTGGGCATGCACCAGCTGCGGCCGCCAGTAGCGATCCAGCCCCTTGGCCAGCTCGCAGGCCATCCAGCCCAGCAGCGCAAAGCGGCGGTGGTTGTCGGGGTAGGCGTACATGGACTGATCGTGGTATGGGCTGCCCGGCCGGTCATACAGCCAGGGCGCATCGATGAGATAGATGCCCACGCCATGATAGGTGCCGTAACGCAGGCCGACCCGGCCGGCGAACGAGTCGATTTCCGCCACCAGCGAGGTGTCGGGGATGCCGTTGCGTACGTCAGGGAAAGCGGGCAATAGCACCCGAACATCGGCGCCTTCGGCGATTTGCGCCGCCGGCAGCGCGCCAACCACGTCTGCGAGTCCGCCCGTTTTCAGCAGGGGGAACATTTCAGAACATACGTGTAAGACCTGCATTATCACTCCTGAAAGTCGGCCGAAGGCCTCTGGATAAGAAATAAAGCAGGCTTGCCGCTGTTATGTGTGCCGCGTTGCGCAAGCCATCGAACCGTTCATCGGGCGGCAGGCTATCGTTCTGCCCCCACGTTAACTCACAATTTTGACAACATTTCGCGCGTCACCAGCACGATGCCGCCTTCCGAGCGATAGAAACGCTTGCTGTCCTCATCGGCGTTTTCCCCGATCACCATGCCCTCCGGAATATGGCAGGCGCGGTCGATGATGCAGCGCCGCAGGCGGCAGGAACGGCCGACGTTCACGTCCGGCAACAATACGGTAGAGTCGATGGTGCAAAACGAGTTCACTCGCACCCGCGGGAACAGCACCGAATGCACCACCACCGAGCCCGAGACGATACAGCCGCCGGACACCAGCGAATTCATGGTCATGCCATGGCTACCGGAACGATCCTGCACGAACTTGGCCGGCGGCAGCGGTTCCATGTGGGTGCGGATCGGCCAGGCGCGGTCGTACATGTCCAGCTCCGGCGTCACCGACGCCAGATCGAGATTGGCGCGCCAGTAAGCGTCCAGCGTGCCCACGTCGCGCCAGTACGGCGGCAGATCGGGGTTGGACGTCACGCAGGACAAGGTAAACGGATGCGCCCACGCCGCCTGCTGTGCGGTGATTTTCGGGATCAGATCCTTGCCGAAATCGTGGCTGGAGCCGGGGGTCGACATATCCTCTTCCAGCAGCTGAAACAGGTAGGCGGCATTAAAAATATAGATGCCCATGCTGGCCAGCGACATATCCGGGTTGCCCGGCATCGCCGGCGGGTTGGCGGGCTTTTCCAGAAACTCGATGATGCGGTCGCTTTCATCCACCTTCATCACGCCGAATTCGCCGGCTTCGCTGCGCGGCACCGGCAGGCAGGCCACGGTGCACTGGGCGCCCTTCTCGACGTGGTCTATCAGCATGCGCGAGTAATCCATCTTGTAGATATGGTCGCCCGCCAGGATCACCACGTATTCGGCCTCATAGCGGCGGATGATGTCCAGGTTCTGATACACCGCGTCGGCGGTGCCTTTGTACCAATGCTCGGTGCTGAGGCGCTGCTGGGCCGGCAGCAGATCGACGAACTCGTTCATTTCCTCGTTGAGAAACGACCAGCCGCGCTGAATGTGCTGCACCAGCGTGTGCGACTGGTATTGGGTGATCACGCCGATGCGGCGAATGCCGGAGTTCAGGCAGTTCGACAGGGCGAAATCGATGATGCGGAACTTGCCGCCAAAGTGGACGGCGGGCTTGGCGCGGGTGGAGGTCAAATCTTTCAGGCGCGAGCCGCGGCCGCCGGCCAGGATCAGCGCTACGGATTTAATCGGTAGCTGGCGCGCCAACATCAGGGGGTCTTTATTTTCAAACCTAACCATAGCGGACTCCTTTTATTATTTCCGTACCAGAACGCAAAGCGAGCGCGCGGCCTGGTGCCAGGCGGGTAACACCGCCCGTGAGTCTTCCTGAGTGAACGGGGCGACAACCTGCCAATCGCCTTCCGGCAACCTCATCTCCACCGTTTGCGGCGTGGCGTTGACCAGCAGCAGCCAGCGCTGCGACAGCAGGATCTGCATGAGCAGATCGCCCTGCTCCCACTGCTGCGCGTCGAGCGGCTGCCCTTGCGCATTCAGCCACTGCACGCTGCCGTCGTCCTGCTGCCACCAGCGGTCCTGTTGCAACGCGGGGATCTGGCGGCGCAGCGCGATCAGCGCCGCGACGTAATCGGTCAACGCGTCATCCGCCGTGGCCCAATCGAGCCAGGTAGTAGCGTTGTCCTGACAATAGGCGTTGTTGTTCCCCTGCTGGCTGTGTCCCTGTTCATCGCCGGCCAGCAGCATCGGCGTTCCCTGGGACAGCAACAGCGTGGCGAGCATCGCCCGCTGGCTGGCCCTGCGGCGTTGCACAATGGCGTCGTCGGCGACCAGGCCTTCCACGCCGTGGTTGTTGCTGAAATTGCGATCGCTGCCGTCACGGTTGCCTTCGCCGTTCGGCTGGTTGTGTTTCTCGTTGAAGCTGACCACGTCCTGCAGGGTAAAACCGTCATGGGCGGTCAGCATGTTGACGGTGGCGTAAGGCGCCCGCCCGCGCTGGTTGTACAGATCGCTGGAGGCGGCGAAACGCCGGGCGAACTGGCCGAGCGACACGCCGCTCTGCAGCCAGAAACGGCGCATGTCGTCGCGGTAATGGTCGTTCCATTCGGCGAAGCGGCCGGGGAACGCCCCCACCTGATAGCCGCCGGGGCCAACGTCCCAGGGTTCGGCGATCAGCTTGCAGCGCGACAGCACATCGTCCGCCAGCATCGCCTGGAACAGCGGCGCATCGCGATCGAATCCCGGCGTGCGGCCGAGCACGCTGCCCAGATCGAAGCGGAAACCGTCGACGTGGCACTCCCGTACCCAAAAACGCAGGCAATCCATCACCCAAGCCACGCCCTGCGGCTGATCCAATCGCAGGGTGTTGCCGCAGCCGGTGTCGTTGACGTAGTCCCCCTCCGGCGTCAGCCAGTAGTAGCTCTGGTTATCGATGCCGCTCAGCGACAGCATCGGCCCGTCCCTGTCCAGCTCGGCGCTGTGGTTGAACACCACGTCGAGGATCACCTCAATGCCGGCTTGGTGCAGCGCCTTGACCGCATCGCGAAATTCGTTCAGCGGCGTGCCGTCGGTGCTCAGGCTGGCGTAGCGGTTGTCCGGCGCATAGGGCGCCAGCACGTTATAGCCCCAGTAGTTGATCAGCCCCAGCCGCTGCAGCCGCGGTTCGGAGGTATGTTGCTGCACCGGCAGCAGTTCCAGCGCGGTGATGCCGAGGCGTTTGAAGTGGGCGATCATCACCGGGTGCCCCAGCGCGGCGAAACTGCCGCGCAGCGCCGGCGGGATCTTCGGGTGCAGCAGCGTCAGGCCGCGCACGTGCGCTTCGTAAATCACCGTCTGCCCCCAGGGCGTGGTGGGCGGGCGATCGTCCTGCCAGTCGTACTGTTCGTCCACCACCACGCATTTCGGCATCAGCTCGGCGCTGTCGTGCGGATCAGGCTGTTCGTAACCGCCGTGCAGGTGCGGGTGATCCGCCACCGGCCCCTCCACCGCGCGCGCGGCCGGATCGAGCGCCAGCTTGTTGGGGTTGAAACGCTGCCCGTTCGCCGGGTCGAACGGGCCGTAGACCCGGTAACCGTAACGTTGCCCCGGCCTGCCGCCCGGCAAATAGCCATGCCAGATATCGCCGCTGCGCGCCGGCAGCGGCAGGCGCACTTCGCGTTGCTGGCCGTCGAACAGGCACAGCTCCACCCGCTCGGCGTGCGCCGAGTACAGGGTAAAGTTGATGCCTTCGCCGTCGTAATGGGCGCCCAGCGGCGCGGCGAGGCCGGCCGTCAGCTCCGTCATGGCGCCTCCCGCAGCAGATAAATGGTCGCCAGCGGCGGCAGCGTCACGCAGATGGAAAAGTCGCGGCCGTGGCTACCGACCGCTTCGGAAGAGACCCGCCCCTGATTGCCGGCGTTGCTGCCGTGATAGTGGTGCGAATCGGTATTGAGGATCTCGCGATAGTCGCCGGCGCGTGAGAGGCCGATGCGGTAGCGGTAGCGCGGCACCGGGGTAAAGTTGCTGATGGCGATCAGCTCATTGCCCTGCGAATCGTAGCGCGCGAAGGCGAATACCGAGTTGTCGTGATCGTCGACCACCAGCCATTCGAAGCCGTCCGGGCGGTAGTCGCGCTCATACAGCGGCGCCTGCTGCCGGTAGCAGTGGTTCAGATCGCGCACCAGCCGCTGCACGCCGTTGTGCCAGTTATCCAGCCCCTCCAGCAAATGCCAATCGAGGCTGGTATCGAAATTCCACTCGCGCCCCTGCGCGAACTCGCAGCCCATAAACAGCAGCTTTTTGCCCGGATGCGCCCACATAAACCCATAGTAGGCGCGCAGGTTGGCGAACTTTTGCCAGGCGTCGCCCGGCATGCGGTCGAGGATCGATTTTTTGCCGTGCACCACTTCATCGTGCGAGATAGGCAACACGAAGTTCTCGGTATAGGCATACAGCATCCCGAAGGTCATCTGGTTGTGGTGATACTTGCGGTGCACCGGATCGCACTTCATGTAATTGAGCGTGTCGTGCATCCAGCCGAGGTTCCACTTGTAGTGGAATCCCAGGCCGTTGGCGTCCGGCGGCAGGGTGACGCCGGGATAGTCGGTGGACTCCTCCGCCAATGTCACCGCGCCCGGCTGCGCCTGGCCGATAGTCTGGTTGGTATAACGCAGGAAGGCGATCGCCTCCAGGTTCTCGTTGCCGCCGTAGTAATTCGGCACCCACTCGCCGTCGGCGCGGCTGTAGTCGCGATAGATCATCGACGCCACCGCATCGACCCGCAGCGCGTCGATACCGAAACGCTCCAGCCAATACAGCGCGTTGCCCGCCAGGTAGTTGCGCACCTCGTGGCGGCCGTAGTTGTAGATCAGCGTATTCCAGTCCTGGTGGTAGCCTTCGCGCGGATCGGCGTATTCATACAGCGCGGTGCCGTCGAAGTTCGCCAGGCCGTAGGCGTCGCTCGGGAAGTGCCCCGGCACCCAGTCGAGGATCACGTTGATGCCCGCCTCATGCGCCGCCGCCACGAACGCCCGGAAATCGGCCGGCGTGCCGAAGCGCCGGGTCGGCGCATACAGCCCCAGCGGCTGGTAGCCCCAGCTGCCGTCGAACGGGTGCTCGTTGATCGGCAGCAGCTCGATATGGGTGAATCCCATGTCCTTCACATAGTCGATAAGCTGCACCGCCAGCTCGCCGTAGCTGAGCCAGAAATGGTTGTCGGTGTGACGACGCCATGAGCCGAGATGCACCTCGTAGATGGCGATCGGCTGGTCAAAATCGTTGGCGCGGCGGCGCGCCTGCGTCGACGGCACCACCTCCGGCAGCGGCGCCACCAGCGAGGCGGTGTCCGGGCGCATCTGCGCCTCGAAGGCGTAAGGATCGGCTTTCAACTGGGTATTGCCGTAGCAATCGACGATTTCATATTTGTACAGCTGGCCGGCCCGCACGCCGGGCAGGAACAGCTCCCAGATGCCGTTTTCACGCCGCAGACGCATCGGATGGCGGCGGCCATCCCAGAAGTTGAACTCCCCCACCACCGAGACGCGCTGGGCATTGGGCGCCCAAACGGCAAAGCTGACGCCGTCGACGTCATCCAGCGTGGCGAGGTGAGCCCCCAGGCGTTCATAGGGGCGCAGGTGCGTGCCCTCGGCCAGCAGCCAGCTGTCGATGTCCTGCAGCAGCGGGCCGAACCGGTAGGGATCGTCGATGGTCTGTTGGTGATCGCGCCAGCTGACCTGCAGCTGATAGCGGAAAGGATTTTTGCGCCGCGGCACCACGGCACTGAAGAAGCCGCGCGGATCGTCGCAGTTCAACTGCACCAGCCGCCGGCCGGTTTGCTGTTCCACCAGCCAGACTGCGCCAGCGTCCGGCAGCAGCGCGCGCACCTGCAGACCGTTATCGGTCGCATGCATGCCAAGCAGAGCAAAGGGGTCGGCGTAATGGCCGGAGATGATCTGATCAATCACGTCACGATCGGGAAGTACAGGCATAGTCTTCTTCCTTAGATTAACAGCATGATCTAAGCACGGCTTGTTGGTTATTCCTTGGCCGTTTTGGTCATCATGCAATGCATTCGGTATCCAAAGCGTGATTGCGGTCGGTTATTGACCAATCTTTACTCTGCCGACCTGAATTTCGCTCTTTATGCTTATTTTTTGAAATATTTCAGTCATGGTGAAAAATTGTTCGCCCATGCGTTAAGCATAGCCAATGTCTGTTAAAAACTGCTCAGCATTGCTCAGGAAAATTCTTCATTAAGAAAACTGCCAGCCCGGCGGCTTCTGCATGCGGCGGCCGACGAGGAGATATGCGGGGTACAGCCCGGTGAAACGAGGCTTGCGGTGACGTTGCCCGACGCGGACGCGGCGAACAAAAAAGCGGAAAATAAGGCTTTAGGGGGCTGAAAGTAGCCAGCCCCCAGGAAGTGCGGGTTTACAGCAGAATACGCAGCATGCGGCGCAGCGGCTCGGCCGCGCCCCACAGCAGCTGGTCGCCCACGGTGAACGCCGACAGGTACTCCGGCCCCATATTCAGCTTGCGCAGACGGCCGACCGGCGTATTCAGCGTGCCGGTCACCGCCGCCGGCGTCAGTTCGCGCATGGTCAGCTCACGGTCGTTCGGGATCACGCGCACCCAGTCGTTGTGCGTCGCCAGCATCTGCTCGATTTCCGGCAGCGACACGTCTTTTTTCAGCTTCAGCGTGAACGCCTGGCTGTGGCAGCGCAGCGCGCCGACGCGCACGCACAGACCGTCGACCGGGATCACGCTGGCGGTGTTCAGGATCTTGTTGGTTTCCGCCTGGCCTTTCCACTCTTCGCGGCTCTGGCCGTTGTCGAGCTGCTTGTCGATCCACGGGATCAGGCTGCCGGCCAGCGGCACGCCGAAGTTATCGGTCGGCAGTTTGCCGCTGCGGGTGGCCTCGGTCACCTTGCGTTCGATATCCAGAATGGCGGAGGCCGGGTTCTGCAGCTCTTTCGCCACGTCGGCGTGCAGCATGCCCATTTGGGTCAGCAGTTCGCGCATGTGGCGCGCGCCGCCGCCGGAGGCCGCCTGGTAGGTGGCGACCGACGCCCACTCCACCAGATCGTTGGCGAACAGGCCGCCGAGCGACATCAGCATCAGGCTGACGGTGCAGTTGCCGCCGACGAAGGTTTTGATGCCTTTGTCCAGGCCCTGCTGAATCACCGCGTGGTTGACCGGATCCAGGATGATGATGGCGTCGTCCTGCATGCGCAGCGACGAGGCCGCGTCGATCCAGTAACCCTGCCAACCGCTGGCGCGCAGCTTAGGATAGACTTCGTTGGTATAATCGCCGCCCTGACAGGTAATAATGATATCGAGCGCGCTCAGCGCGTCGATGTCATACGCATCCTGCAGCGTGCCCTGCTGGCCGCCAAAGGCCGGCGCGGCGGAACCGTGCTGCGAGGTGGAGAAAAAGACCGGGCGAATGGCGTCGAAATCGCGCTCTTCCGTCATGCGTTGCATGAGAACCGAGCCGACCATTCCGCGCCAACCGATGAAACCAACGTTTTTCATAATATCTGTGTCCCGCCCGGATAAGGGCTTATTAGGTGATAACGAGTTGTGTGCAATATCTCCTCACCTTACAAAATGTCGGCGCGGGCGCAAAGTGAATTTATTCGATGGCTGGGGATTTCTCAGCAATCCTTCTTATAGGCAAGGACGCGGCCGTAAAGGCCGAGGCGTTTTCCCGATCACGAGGTCACCATGACAGAGATGATTTCCGCTACGGTATTGCTGTTTTTAATTATGGATCCGCTGGGCAACCTGCCGATTTTCATGTCGGTGCTCAAGCATCTGGAGCCGCGCCGCCGCCGGGTGGTGCTGATCCGCGAGCTGCTGATCGCCCTGCTGCTGATGCTGATCTTTCTGTTCGCCGGCGAGAAAATTCTGGCGTTCCTCAACCTGCGTACCGAAACCGTCTCCATTTCCGGCGGCATCATTCTGTTTCTGATCGCCATCAAGATGATTTTCCCCACGCAGGAGGGGAACAGCTCCGGGCTGTCCGCCGGCGAAGAACCCTTCCTGGTGCCGCTGGCGATCCCGCTGGTGGCCGGGCCATCGATTCTGGCGGCGCTGATGCTGCTGTCGCACCAGTATCCACATCAGCTGCCCCATCTGGTGGCGGCGCTGTTGATCGCCTGGGGCCTCTCCGCGGCCATTTTGCTGATGTCGAACCTGTTCCTGCGCCTGCTGGGCAGCAAAGGCGTCAGCGCGCTGGAACGGTTGATGGGGCTGATTCTGGTGATGCTGTCGACCCAGATGTTCCTGGACGGCGTGAGGGCTTACATGAAGCTGTAGGCGCCTGGCGGCGCCGACGACGGCCCGCGCTCAGCGGGCGGTGATGCGGTTGATGCAGGCGAGCGTGTCGGCGACCACGCCGTCCAGCGGCTGGTTGATGTCGATCGCCTGCACATCCGGCTCCTGCTCGCCCGGCTCTTCCAGCGTGGCGAACTGCGAAACCAGCATCTGCGGTTTGAAGAAGTGGCCCTTGCGCTGTTTCAGGCGCTCCTCAATCACCGTCTTGTCCCCTTTCAGGTAGAGGAAATGCAGGTTGCGATTGCCTTCGCGCAGGCGGTCGCGATAGCTTTTTTTCAGCGCCGAACACACCAGCAGCGACACCGGATTGGTGCGTTGCATGGCGAAGATGGCGTCGTTCAAGGCCGCCAGCCACGGGGCGCGATCGTTGTCGTCCAGCGCGTGCCCGGCGGCCATTTTGTTGATGTTGGCGCGCGGGTGCAGGTAATCGCCGTCCAGCATGGCGGCATCGGCCTCGTGGGCGACGGCGCTGGCTACGGCGGATTTGCCGCTGCCGGATACGCCCATCAGGATAAATACGTGATTCTGTGGATTACTCATTGTGTCATGCCCTTATGGGAACTGGCGCGAGCGCGCCAAATGCGTCCCGACTGATAAAGATACTCTGGAACGCCGACGCCCCGCAGGGCGCCGGATAAAGATTATACGACCGTCGCCAGCAGCAGGCAGCCCACCAGGCCGCACACCGAGATGATGGTTTCCAGCACCGACCAGGATTTGATGGTTTCCATGATGCTCAGGTTGAAGTACTCCTTGAACAGCCAGAAGCCCGGATCGTTAACGTGCGAGAAGATAACGCTGCCGGAACCGACCGCAATCACCATCAGCTCAGGGCTGACGCCGGTGGTGGCGATCAGCGGGGCGACGATGCCGCCGGCGGTGATCGCCGCTACGGTGGCGGAACCCAGCGCCAGACGCAGCGCGGCGGCGATCGACCAGGCCATCAGAATCGGCGAAACGTTGCTGCCTTCCATCAGGCCGGCGATGTACTGCTCGACGCCGCTGTCCACCAGCACCTGCTTGAAGGCGCCGCCGCCGCCGATGATCAACAGCATCATGGCGATGATTTTAATCGAATCGGTGATGGTGCCCATCACTTCATCCATGGTGCGGCCGCGGTTCAGGCCGAAGGTGAAGATGGCGATCAGCACGGCGATCAGGGTCGCCATCACCGGGTCGCCGAAGAACTCGGCGAAGCGCAGCAGGCTGTGGCCCTTCGGCAACACCATTTCAGCGACCGCGCGCAGCGCCATCAGGATCACCGGCACCAGCGACGTGGCGACGCTGACGCCAAAGCTCGGCATCTCCGCTTCGGTAAAGGTTTTCGGGTTGTACAGGCCTTCCGGCACCGGCTTATCGATGCCTTTCAGGAAGCGGGCATAAACCGGGCCGGCAAGGATCACCGTCGGGATCGCCAGCAGCGTGCCATACAGCAGGGTTTTACCCATATCGGCATGGAAGATGGTGGCGATGGCGGTCGGGCCCGGGTGCGGCGGCAGGAAGCCGTGGGTCACCGACAGCGCGGCGGCCATCGGCACGCCGACGTACAGCAGCGGGATGCGCGCGGAGGCGGCGATGGTGAACACCAGCGGCAGCAGCAGCACGAAGCCCACTTCGTAGAACAGCGCGAAGCCGACGGTGAAGCCGGTCAGCACCACCGCCCATTGAATGTGTTTTCTGCCGAACTTGTCGATCAGCGTGGTGGCGATGCGCTGCGCGCCGCCACAGTCCGCCAGCAGCTTGCCGAGCATGGCGCCGAAGCCCATGATCAGCGCCAGGCTGCCCAACGTGCCGCCCACGCCGGCCTTGATGGAGCCGATGACTTTATCGACCGGCATGCCCTGTGCGATCCCGACCGCCAGGGCAACCAGCACCAGAGAGATAAAGCCGTTCAGCTTGAAGCGGATCATCAGCAGCAGCAGCAGCGCTACGCCGCCTGCAACAATCACTAATGGCATAATTTTTCTCCAACCTTTTATCGCGACTCTCTTTACGATAGGCGTAAAGCGTGCGGTTGTTTTATTTTTAGGCTCTTTCCCGGTGTTTAAGAAGAGCTGTAGGTGTTGTTGAGTCAGAGGTTCAGTCTTGCAGCAAGATGACCGCACACTCGTTGTTACCGGTATCATGATACCGGTAACAACATGAGCGCCGGAACCGGGTAAGCGGCTAAAATTCGCGTTCTGGGACAGAGATCAAACTTATACCGGCAACGAGCGGCGGGCTTACAGGCGGGATAACCCGCGCGCCTCAGGGCGCGCTGCAAAAAGAAAGGGTGTTAAAACAGAACGTTAAAATGGCTCAGATACTGCCGCCGGGGATCACGGTGAAACCGACGTCCACCATACGCGGGCACACCGTTTCGCCGCGCAGCCGGGCCAGCAAGCGCTCGGCGCCGATCTGCCCCATGCGTTCGCGCGGCGTCAGCACGCTGGCCAACTTCGGCACCATCACCTGGCCGATATCATGGCCGTGGAAACCGGCGATCGCCATGTCCTGCGGGATCGACAGCCCCTGCCGCTGGCACTCGAAGGCCGCGCCGATCGCCAGGTCATCGTTGGTGCAGAAGATACTGTCGATCTGCGGGTAGTCGCGCTGCGCCTGGCGCAGCAGCTCGCCGCCTGCGGAATAGGAGGAAGAGCGTGCGGTCATGATGCTGTACGGCTCCAGGCCGGATTCGCGCATCGCCTGCTCATACCCCTGCTGTTTGATGATGGTACGTTCATCCTGTCGGGCGCCGAAATAGACCACGTGACGGTGGCCGTGCGCGATGATCTGCTGGGTCATCTGGCGCGCCGCCTCGAAGTTGTTGAAGCCCACCGCCAGATCGATGCACGGCGAGACGCAGTCCATCAGCTCCACCACCGGAATGCCCGCCACCTCGATCATTTTCAGGGTGCGTGGCGTGTGATGGCGCTCAGACAGGATCAGGCCGTCGATATTGTAAGAAAGCAGCGAGGTCAAACGCTCTTCTTCACGCTCCGGCAGGTAGCCATAGTGCGCCAGCATGGTCTGGTAGTTGTGCGCGTCGGTGACGCTTTCGATGCCGCGCAGCACTTCGGCGAACACCTGGTTGGTCAACGACGGCAACAGCACGCCAATCGCCCGGCTGGTGGCGTTGGAGAGGATGTCCGGCGCGCGGTTGGGGATGTAACCCAGCTCATCCAGCGCGACGGCGATTTTTTGCTGCAGGGCGGCAGAAACCTGGTCGGGATTGCGCAGATAACGGCTCACCGTCATCTTGGTCACGCCCACCTTGTCCGCCACATCCTGGAGTACCGGCCGTTTTTTCTTCATTATCAATGAACTGACTAACCGTGAATGGGCAGTCATTTTAGCAAAAAAAACGGCGGGCCGATATTGTCGGTTATGCGACGGCCAACGCAAAAAAGGGCTCACATCCGTGAGCCCTTCATACGCTAACAAAGGGGAAAAAGCGTGGTTTTTCCCCTTTGTGATTGTCAGCCGAAAATCAATAAATTGATTTTCCTTGTTTTTATATGCTGCCGGCTTTCAGTCGGGCAACGTCATCAGGCTTGTCGTTAACCTCAAGGGCTCACATCTGAACTGACCCCCAGAAGTTGGACAATGTAAATTCAGGCGGCATTCATGGCCTGGGTTCGATACTCTACCGGACTCAGGCCTTTTAGTTTCTCTCTGAGGCGGCTGTGGTTATAGTAATCAATGTAGTGCTCTATTTCTTTTGCCAAGTGTTCTACGTTATCAAAGCGTT
>NZ_JBJZOU010000027.1:0-89869 GCF_057808395.1 Serratia sp. TSO36
GGTTTGCCGCTGGCTGCCAAGCCCGGCAAGGTAATGCCGGACGGCACTGAGTTTGTCTTGCAGCGAAAACTTCATAGAACTGCACCTCCAAATGTCAGATGTGTCCAACATTTGGGGTGCAGTTCACATCGTGAGCCCTTGAAATTTACCGCCTAATCACACCGGCGGCAGATCGAACAGCAGGATTTCGCTCTCTTCGTCGGCCTGAATCGTCAGACCCGATTCATCCCACACCGCAAACGCGTCGCTGATGCCGGCGGCCTGGCCGTTGACCGAGACCTTGCCGCGCACCACCTGGATCCAAATGCGACGGCCGGCGGCGATCGGATACTCACCCTGCTCGCCTTTATTCAGCGCCCAACGCGACAGCGTCATATCCTGGAACACCTTCAGCGAACCGTCGCGCGCATCCGGCGACAGCACCAGCTGACGGCCCTGCGGCGCGTCGAACATGCGCTGCTCGTAGCGCGGCTCCAGTCCGACCTGATCCGGAATGATCCAAATCTGGTACAGGTGCAGCGGACGATCCTGATTGGCGTTGTACTCGGAGTGACGTACCCCGGTGCCCGCGCTCATGATCTGGAATTCGCCGGCCTGGATCTGCTCCTTGTTGCCCATGCTGTCCTGATGCTCCACCGTGCCGCTCAGCACATAGGTCAGGATTTCCATGTCCTTATGCGGGTGGGTGCCGAAACCCTGCCCGGCGTCGATCACATCTTCGTTGATCACACGCAGCGCCGAGAACCCCATAAAGTTCGGATCGTAGTAGTCGGCAAATGAGAAGGTGTGCCAGCTATCCAGCCAGCCATGATTGGCGTGGCCGCGATCTTCCGCTTTGCGTACATAAATCATATTCAACTCTCCTCAATGTTTTTTTACAGTCTAGTCCTGCGGGCAGAATAAGAAAGCGTAAAAAACTCATGCCTCTGTTCAAAAATTTCGATGGAATGAAACGGCGGATTGGCAACGGATTTGTTGAAGGCGGAAGCGGTTGAAAAAGGGCAAAAAAAAAAGCCAGCACCCGAGCTGGCTAAGTAAACACTGGAAGCAATGTGAGCAATGTCGTGCCTTCGCAGCGAGAGTATCAAGGGTTGATGCCCTCCCCGGAACGCATCGCAATAATAATCATTATCATTCGCACCTGTAAAGCGTTTTTTTTGACCCGTTGAAATAATATTGACTCAAGGCAGTAAACGGATAAATTCAGAGGTTATTCAACCGGTAAGCAACAGGAGCAGCGAGATGAGCGAGATCGTGATACGCCACGTGGAAACAACGGATGCGCAGGCCCTGCATCATCTTTATTCGCTGGCGCCCGTCTACCGCGATACGCTGCAGCTACCGCTACCGTCCGTCGAGTCCTGGCAGAAGCGCCTCGCCAATCCCGAACCGGGCACGTATAACCTGGCGGCCGTTATCGACGGGCAGCTTGCCGGCCAGTTGGTTGTGATGCTGAATCAGCGCGTGCGCCGCCGCCACGTGGCTACCTTCGGCATCGGCGTCGATCCGCACTACCACGGTAAAGGCGTCGGCAGCCGCCTGATGCAGGCGATGATCGACCTGTGCGACAACTGGGCGGCCATCGAGCGCATCGAACTGGAGGTATTCACCGACAACCCGGCAGCCATCGCGCTATACCGCAAATTCGGTTTCGAGATAGAAGGCACCAGCCGCGCCTATGCCATGCGCGACGGCGTACTGGTCGATGCCTACCATATGGCGCGTTTTCGCTCCGGGCAGCCGCGCGGCGATGCGTAATCTTCCCCACCCGCAGGGGCCGCTGCGCCGGCCCCTGAACATCAACCGCCGAACCTTTTTACAAGCGCTGGCCGGCCTGACCGCCGCCGTCGGCATATTCTCTCCTCTCACCCCATTAGGTGCCGCTATGCCAACTTCCGCCGCCGGACGCCCAGGCGCCCGCAACCTGATTACCGATGTGCCGGGCCTGAAGGTCGGCGTGGCGCAGGACAGCCGGGTGCGCACCGGCGCGACGGTTATCCTGCCGGACAGCCCGGCGATCGCCGCCGTGGACGTGCGCGGCGGCGGCCCCGCCACCCGGGAAACCGACGCGCTGGGCGAAGACAATTTGGTGCAGACCGTCGATGCGCTGACGTTCAGCGGCGGCTCGGTTTACGGCCTGGCGGCGGCGGACGGCGTCGCGGCCTGGCTGGGGCAACAGGGTAAAGGCTACGCGCTGCGCCCGGCGCCCGGCGTGCCGGTCTCCCCGATCGTGCCCACCGCCTGCCTGTACGATCTGGCCAACGGCGGCGACAAAAACTGGCAGCTCACGCCGCCGTATCGCCAGT
This sequence comes from Serratia sp. TSO36, assembly GCF_057808395.1. Taxonomy (NCBI): domain Bacteria; kingdom Pseudomonadati; phylum Pseudomonadota; class Gammaproteobacteria; order Enterobacterales; family Yersiniaceae; genus Serratia; species Serratia sp. TSO36. Next base: position 2,307 of record NZ_JBJZOU010000027.1, read on the forward strand.
TGGGCATCGATGCGGTCGGCAAGGCCGGGCTGAATTTTCCGCTCGGCACCGTCGGTGCCGGCTATGGCGCCATGACCGGCATGGGCAAGCTGAAAGGCGGCCTCGGCTCGGCATCTATCATTGCCGCCAACGGCGCTACCGTCGGCGCGCTGGTGGCGGTCAACAGTTTGGGTGCAGTGGTAGCGCCCGGCACCCGCGCCTTCTGGGCGACGCCCTATGAAATTGACGGTGAATTCGGCAACGGCGGCACGGCGGCGCTGGCGCAACTGCGCGCCCAGGGCGAAGATTGGATGGAACAAGAGCCGCAGGGCGGCAGAAAGAACACCACCCTGGCCTGCATCGCCACCGATCTGGCGCTGACGCGAGTGGAGTTGAAACGGGTGGCCATCATGGCGCAAGACGGCATGGCGCGCGCTATTCGCCCGCTGCACAGCCCGTTTGACGGCGACGTGGTGTTCGCCCTGTCCACCGGGCAGCGCGAGGTTCAGGGCAGCCGCGAACTGGCGGTGCTGCAAATCGGCGCGCTGGCGGCGGACACCCTGGCCCGGGCGATCGCCCGTGGCGTGCATGCCGCCATGCCGTGGCCAGGCAGCCAGGTCGCAACCTGGCAAACGCTCGGCGGCTAACACGCCGCCACCAAAAAAGGGGCGCTGGCGCCCCTTAATCATGATTAACCCTCGCCGCTTAAATGCCGGCGGTTTCCCGAATATAACGGCGCGCTTTTACCGCATACTCGAACGGGTTGGCCAGCGCCGGATCCTGCTCGGCCTCCACCACCATCCACCCTTTGTAACCGCGCTCGTCCAGCAGCTTGAACACCGGCCTGAAGTCGATCACGCCATCACCCGGCACGGTGAAAGTGCCCTTCTTCACGCCATCGAGGAAGCTCAGCTTGTTGGTCTTCACTTCCGCCACCACCTCATCGCGCACGTCCTTCAGATGGACGTGGTTGATGCGCGGCAGATACTTCTCCAGGATCGCCATCATCGCCTGCTGGCTGCCTTCCGAATAGTAGGCGTGGCCGGTATCGAACAGCAGGTAGACGTCGTCGTTGACCATGCTCATGTAGCGATCGATTTCGGCCGTGGTTTGAATGCCGGTGCCCATGTGGTGGTGCAGACACACCTGCATGCCTTTACCGGCGGCGATCTTCGCCAGCTCGTTGTAACCGTCGGCCACCCGCTGCCACTCTTCATCGCTGAAGTACGGCTTCTCTTCGAATACGCCTTTGGTGGTGCCCTGAATGCTCTTGCTCTGCTCGGAGCAGCCGATCACCCTGGCGCCCATGGCATGCAGGAAATTCATGTGGTTGATAAATTCATCGATGGTTTTGTCTTTCTGGCCGTCGGCGAAAAAAGTGCTGAACCAGGCGTTGCAGATCTGGATACCGCGAATGTCCAGCATCGGTTTCAGCACCGCCGGATCGCGCGGGTATTTGCTGCCTACTTCGCTGCCGGTGAAGCCGGCCAGCGCCATTTCGCTGACGCACTGCTGGAAGGTATTTTCCTTGCCCAGATCGGGCATGTCGTCGTTGGTCCAGCCGATCGGCGCGATGGCCAATTTCACGTTGTCTTTATTCATGGTCTGCCTCGGTCCTTGGAGGGCCGCCGGCGCAAACGCCGCCGGCGAGCCGAATAAGATTATTTGCCCAACAGCTCTCTTTCGATGCGCTCTCTGGTCGCCACCGCCTGGCTCGGCATCTTTTCCGGGTAGCCGAACAGCGAAGTGCAGATGATCGATTCGCCGCCGACCTTGAAGCTGCGGTTGGCAAACTCCATGTCGCGCAGCGTCTGGAACAGGGCGTCGAAATTCACCTCGCCTTCGCCGATGCCGACGTGCTGATGCACCGCTGCGTCTACCCCCGGCGGGTTGACGATATAGCGGCAATGCTTGGTGTGGTTCATGGTGTCGGCAATCAGCACGTGGGAAAGATCGTCCCCGGCGTACTGCAGCATGCCGGCCACGTCGCCCTGCCCCTTGTCGTAGTAGAAGGTGTGCGGCACGCTGTAGAGGTATTTGACGTGATCGCTGCGCAGCGATTTCACCAGATCGGCGGTTTCGTTGCTCAGTTCGCAGAAGTCCCACGGGTGCGACTGGATCTCCATACGAATGCCCTCGCGCTCGACGATCGGCAGCAGCTCCTCCATCGAGCGATACCACAGCTCCTCGCAGATCTCCGGTTCGTTGGGGTTGCCCGCCAGTTCGGTGTTGATCACCTGCACGCCCATTTCCACCGCGATTTCGATCATCCGCCGCCAGTTTTTGACCGCCGCCTGGCGGCGATCCTCCCCCGGCCCGGACCAGCGGTACACCACGATAAATGAGGAGATCTCCACGCCGGTCGCTTTCAGGGCGTTTTTATACTCCGCCATGATTTCGCGACTGGCCTTCGGATGCTTGTAAAACGGGTTGATCTGCGGGTGCGGCGACTGCTCGATATATTTGTAGCCCCAGTCCGCCACCTGCTGAACCATTTTGGTGACGCCCAAATCCCGGATAACGTCAACATCAAAAGCGATCTTCATGGTCACTCCTCTGCAATCGTGGGTAGGTGGTGCAAGCCGGCTATTTGTTGTAAAACGCCGGGCGCGCCGGCAAGGTCACCGGCACAATCTCGCCGCTGAGCTGGGCCGCCACGCAGGCGTCGGCGGTCACCGCGGCGGCGTAGCCGTCCCAGGCGGAAGGCCCGGTCAACTTGCCCGCGGCCACGTCGTTGATGAAGCCCTGTAGCTCAACGTCATAAGCGTCGATAAAACGATCCTTCCAGTCGGTCAGGATTTCAGTCGACAGGCGGGCGCCGCTGCGCATCTGCACCGAAGACGGCTCCGGCAGTTTGGCGATGCCGGTTTCCCCTACCACTTCACACTGAATGTCGTAGCCGTACTGGCAGTTGACGAAGATTTCGACGTCAATGCGCGTGCCTTTGGCGGTTTCGAACAGCACAATCTGCGGATCTTTCAGGTGTGGGAACGCCTTCGGGCTCTTGCGCGGGAACACCACCTGCACCGACACATAGTCGTCGTCGAGCAGCCAGCGCAGCACGTCGATTTCGTGGATCAGGGTGTCGGTGATCGCCATATCGGTGGTGTAGGCCTCGCCGACCGTCGGGTTGCGGTGCGCGCAGTGCAGCATCAGCGGCTCGCCGATCTGGCCGCTGGTCAGCACCTGTTTCAGCGCGCGATAGCCCTGGTCATAGGGGCGCATAAAGCCGACCTGCACCAGCCGTTTGCCGTGCTTCGCTTCGGCATCGACGATGTTTTTGCAGCCCTGCGCGGTCACCGCCAGCGGCTTCTCGCAGAACACCGGTTTGCCGGCGGCGATGGCCGCCAGCACGAACTCTTCGTGGCTCGGCCCCCAGGAAGTCACCAGCACCGCCTGCACGTCGGCGGCCTTAATCAGATCGTGGCCGTTGTCATACACCCGCGCATCCAGCTGCAGATCGCTCACCACCTTGGCGGCGTTGTCGCGGTTAATGTCATTCACCGCCACCACCCGTGCGCCCTGCAACACTTTGCTGCAGCGACGGATATGATCGCGGCCGATGGCGCCGGTGCCGATAACCCCAATGTTCAATGTCATTTTCGCTACCCTCGAGATTTATGTATGAAAACGAATCAGTAATCGCGCGCCTTATCGATGTTTTCCTGCAGCTTGCGCGCCACTGCGACGATTTTCTCGCTGTCGGCCACCTGAGCGCCGCCCACGCGCCACCAGCTGAGATACTTGTGCACCATGGTCTTCGGCAGCACCTTGATGTCCAGCAGCGTGGACACGGTCTGCCTGCGGGCGTCGGCCAGCGCATCGAGCAGCTGCTGCTCGGTGGTGACGCGATAGGTTTTGCAACCGTAAGCCGCCGCCAGCATGGCGAAATCGACCGGCACCAGTTTGCCGTCGAGCTTGCCGCCCTGTGGATTACGGAAGCGGAATTCGGTGGTGTAGCTGTCCATGCCGTGTTCCATCTGCAGGTTGTTGATGCAGCCGTTGGTCATGTTGTCGAACAGCATCACGTTGATCTTGCAGCCTTCCTGAATCGAAGTGACCAGTTCGGAATGCAGCATCATGAAGGCGCCGTCGCCCACCACCGCGTACACCTCGCGCTGCGGCTCGGCCAGCTTGACCCCCAATGCGGCGTTCACCTCATACCCCATGCAGGAGTAACCGTACTCCACGTGATAACCGTGCTCGCCGCGGTTGTGCCACACCCGCTGCAAATCGCCCGGCAGGCTGCCGGCGGCGGCGACGATCACGCTGTCCGCCGGCAGCTCGCGGTTCAGCACCCCCAGCACCCGGCTCTGGGTCAGCGCGGAATCGGTCTGGGCGATAAATTCGGCGAACACCCGCTCGCGATCGAGGTGATCGTCTATCTCCGGCACAAAGCCTGCGCCGCCGTATTCCACCGCGTAAACGCGCTCGGTCTCTTCACGCTGGGCGCTGCGCGCCGCGGCGATGGCGTCGCCCCAGCCGGCGCGGTACTCGGCCTGCGCCAGCAGCGCGCCCAGTTCGCTCAGGGCCTCGCGGGCGTCCGCCAGCACCTGCACGCCGTCGAGCTTGCCGGCGTCAAAGGCGCTGACGTTGATATTGAGGAAGCTGACGTCCGGATTTTGGAACAGCCATTTGGACGAGGTGGTGAAATCGGTGTAACGGGTGCCGACGCCGATCACCAGATCGGCCTGACGAGCCAGCGTATTGGCCGCCAGGCAGCCGGTTTCGCCAATGCCGCCGAGGTTGAATTCATGGTCGCTCGGCACCGTGCCTTTGCCGGCCTGGGTTTCGGCGAACGGAATGCCGAAGCGCTCGGCGAATTCGCGCAGCGCCCGCCCGGCCTGCGAGTATTTCACGCCGCCGCCGCACACCAGCAGCGGTTTGCGTTTGGCCGCCAGCAGCGCCAACGCGTCCGCCAACATGCCGTCGGTCGCCGGGCGGCGATCGAGCCGATGCACGCGTTTTTGGAAGAAATAGTCGGGATAGTCGTAGGCTTCACCCTGCACGTCCTGCGGCAGACACAGCGTCACCGCGCCGGTTTCCGCCGGATCGGTCAGCACGCGCATCGCGTTGATGCAGGCGCTCATCAGCTGTTCCGGCCGCACGATGCGGTCCCAGTATTTGCTCACCGCGCGGAACGCGTCGTTGGTGCTGATGCTGAGATCGTAAGACTGCTCGATTTGCTGCAGCACCGGATCCGGCTGGCGGGATGCGTAAACGTCGCCCGGCAGCAGTAATAAAGGAATGCGGTTGGCGGTGGCGGTGGCCGCGGCGGTGATCATATTGGCGGCGCCGGGGCCGACCGATGAGGTGCAGGCGTAGATCTGCCGGCGCAGCTTCTGTTTGGCGAAGCCGATCGCCGCATGGGCCATCCCCTGCTCGTTGCGGCCCTGATGCACCCGCAGATCGCCGCTATCCTGCTCCAGCGCTTGCCCCAGCCCCAGCACGTTGCCGTGGCCGAAAATCGCAAAAATGCCCGCGACGAATTTGGTTTCCACACCGTCGGCCAGCAGATACTGGTTATCGAGGAATCTGACGAGCGCCTGCGCCATGGTTAGCCTGATCTTGCCCATTTACTCACCCTTTAGATTGAGGGCCGCCCCGGAAAGGGCTCGCGCCGAGCCGACAATTCCGTGTTTGTGTTACGCGGCGGCAGCTATTATCTTGAGCAGGCGATGCCCGCTGCTCACGAAGTCGACAACCTGAAACGTGAAGCGATTATAAACAAATATATTTTTCATAAAATCACATTACAGAAGAAACATTTCATTTTGCGATAAAGATCGCATAATGCATGAAAAGCCCGTTTCATCTCGTGGTTCAGCCTTCACTGGCTTCGCGCCACGCACCGGCCAATAAAAGCCGTTGGCTCATGGGCTGACCGCCTTTTACCCTGTCATTTCCCCTCTTTTATGCGCGCCCCGGCCTCCCTCCCGTAGCCGTTTCACCGCCTTTTCCCACGCCTCTGTCGATGTTTTAAACGCATCACATTTTTGGGGTGTAAATTTCATTCTATATTGAAATTGAAATTTTCATTCCCCATACTGTCCACATGCTTCCTGCAGGGCGCCACGCTCGGGCCGCCGCCGGAGTTTTGCTTAAACAGAAGGAAACGGGTATGGCTACACAAGAAAAACAGCTTGATGTCATTTGTCTCGGGCGCATCGCCGTCGATTTCTATGCTCAGCAGATCGGCGCGCGGCTGGAAGACGCCGGCACATTCGCCAAGTACCTCGGCGGTTCTTCCGGCAACGTGGCCTACGGCACCGCCATTCAGGGGTTAAAATCCGGCATGCTGGCGCGCGTCGGCGACGAGCACATGGGCCGCTTTCTGCGCGAAGAGCTGCAGCGCGTCGGGGCCGATACCCGCTGTCTGATCACCGACAAACAGCGATTAACCGGCCTGGTGATCCTCGGCATCAAGGATCAGGAAACCTTCCCGCTGATCTTCTACCGCGAAAACTGCGCGGACATGGCGCTGACGCCGGACGACATCGATGAGGCCTACATCGCTTCCTCGCGCGCGCTGGCCATCACCGGCACGCACCTGTCGCACCCGAACACCCGCGCCGCGGTGCTGAAGGCGCTGGAATACGCGCGCCGCCACGGCCTGCGCACCGCGCTGGACATCGATTACCGCCCGGTGCTGTGGGGGCTGACGTCGCTGGGCGACGGAGAAACCCGCTTTGTGGAATCGGACCAGGTGACCCGCGAGCTGCAGGAGGTGCTGCACCATTTCGATCTGATCGTCGGCACCGAAGAAGAGTTTCATATCGCCGGCGGCAGCACCGACACGCTAACGGCGCTGAAAAACGTGCGCCGGGCCACGGCGGCCACGCTGGTGTGCAAGCGCGGCGCGCAGGGTTGCTCGGTGTTCGAGGGCGAAATCGCCGATGGCTGGGAACAGGTGAAACTGCACGCCGGCGTGCGGGTTGAGGTGCTGAACGTGCTGGGGGCCGGCGACGCCTTTATGTCCGGCCTGCTGCGCGGCTACCTGAACGATGAGGGCTGGGATCAGGCCTGCCGCTACGCCAACGCCTGCGGCGCGTTGGTGGTCTCGCGCCACGGCTGCGCGCCGGCGATGCCGACCAAACGGGAGCTGGACGACTACCTGCTGCGTGAACGGCAGGTCACGCGCCCGGACCGCGATGCGCGCCTGAACCACCTGCACCGGGTCACCACCCGCAAGCAACAGTGGCCGGAACTGTGCGTCTTCGCCTTCGATCACCGCAAGCAGCTGGCGGACATGGCACGCGAAGCCGGCGTCGGCGAGGAGCGCATTCCGCGCCTGAAAACCCTGCTGCTGACCGCGGCGCAACAGGCCGCCGCGCAGGCCGGCCTGAACGGCAACAGCGGCATTCTGGCCGACACCACCTACGGGCAGGCGGCACTGAACGAGATCACCGGCCAGGGATGGTGGATCGGCCGGCCGGTAGAGCTGCCCAGTTCGCGCCCGCTGCGCCTGGAGCACGGCAATATCGGCTCGCAATTGATCGACTGGCCGCAGGAGCACGTGGTGAAGTGCCTGGTGTTTTATCACCCGCACGACGCGGCGGAACTGCGTCGCGAGCAGGATGAGCTGATCGCCGACGTCTACCGCGGCTGCTGTAAGTCCGGCCACGAGCTGCTGCTGGAAGTGATCCTGCCGGACAACAACCCCGACAAGGACGAACGCTATTACCTGGAGATGATTGAGCACTTCTACCAGTCGGGCATTCAGCCGGACTGGTGGAAACTGCCGCCGCTGAGCGCGGAAAACTGGCGGCGGGTCGGTGCGCTGATCGATACCTACGATCCCGACTGCCGCGGCGTGCTGATCCTGGGGCTCGACTCCCCGGAAGCGGTGCTGAAGGCGGGCTTTGCCGCCGCCGCGGATGCGCGCTGGGTGAAGGGTTTCGCCGTCGGCCGCACTATCTTCGGCCAACCTTCGCGCCGCTGGCTGCAGGGGGAAATCGACGACGCCGCCCTGATTGAGCAGGTGAAACAAAAATACCTGACGCTGATCGGTTTCTGGCGCCAGTACCGCCCGCAGGCGGGCGGCGCGCACTGACAGCGAGAGCAGGTTCACGTCCCCTTAAGGCCATTTCGCCGCTTTAAGGGGATTTTTTTGCCTATTTTCTGTGAAGTCGCGCAATGTGCGATCGAATAAATCGCTTTTTGAGGAAATGAAATTTCCGCTCCGTCTGTTAAAATACCCTGTCAATATTTCAGGCGTCAGGCCAATGCGCCTTCACCCCACTGCGAGCCGAATGGATGAACAACCCAACTCAACTTTCGCTGTTACAGGACGAGATCCGCCACCGTTATGAAACGCTGAGCAAGCGTTTGAAGCAGGTGGCGCGCTATATTTTGGATAACAGTAACAGCATCGCTTTCGATACCGTTGCCTCCATCGCCGCACAGGCCAGCGTGCCGCCTTCCACCCTGATCCGTTTCGCCAACGCCTTCGGCTTCAGCGGCTTCAACGAAATGAAGCAGGTGTTCCGTCAGCATCTGATGGAAGAGACGGTGAACTATACCGAGCGCGCGCGCCTGTTCCGCCAAACCTCTACCGACGACAACGTCGCGCCGGAGAAACCGGCGGAAATTCTCAACGTATTCACCATGGTCAACGCGCAGGCGCTGCAGCAGCTGGCGATGCAGATCGCCCCCGAGCAGCTGGATCGCGCCGTCGAACTGCTCAACAACGCCGAAAACATCTACGTGATCGGCCTGCGCCGTTCGTTCAGCGTCGCCTCCTATCTCACCTATGCGCTGCGCCATCTGGAGCGCCGCGCGTTTCTTATCGACGGCCTGGGCGGCATGTTCACCGAACAGCTGAGCATGGTGAAACCGAAGGACGTGGTGATCGCCATCAGCTATTCGCCGTACGCCCGCGAGGCGGTGGAACTGGTGGAATTGGGCGCCAAGCGCGGCGCGCAGCAGATCGCCATCACCGACAGCCAGGTCAGCCCATTGGCCGCCTTCAGCGACGTCTGTTTCGTGGTGCGCGAAGCGCAGGTGGACGGGTTCCGTTCGCAGGTGGCCTCGATGTGCCTGGCGCAGACGCTGGCGGTTTCGCTGGCGCTGAATAACGCCCGGGACGAGTAAGGCTGGGGTGAACGCGCCCGACAGGCTCGGGCGCGGCGGGGTTATTGCAGCAACAAATAGCGGTAGAGCGCGCTTTCCAGATCCTGCTTCATGCTGATGAAAAGCAGAATCTCCACCGTCTGGCCGTCGTAGTCATAGATAACGCGGTATTCGCTGTCGGGATCCAATCGTTCGTGCAACCGCACTCCCATGCCTGCCAGCACGGCGTTGAAGCGGTAGCGGGCAGGATCGTCGGCAATTGCCGCGAGGGACGATAACAACAGATTGTCCACGAACACCCCGGCCGCGACTGCTCCTATCGTTCCGCTCTTATAAGACTCGATGTCTTTCAGGCTCCATTCCGCCGCCGGTGCGACGGTAAAACGTAATTCCTGGGGCATCCTGCACCTCGGGCCTATTTCCGCGCGTCACGCAGCCGCTGCAAGGTTTCTTCGGGCGACAGACCACGCTGATTTTTAATCTCTTGCTTCGCCAGCATAGTCAGTTTCAACAACGCGTTGGACTGGCGCTCCAGATTGCGTTCCCGAATTTCGGCCTCTCTCTCAGCCGCCGTTTGTACAAACAGCTCGGCAACACCATTTTTTGTGACGTAAACCCCGCCTTCAAACAGGTCGGGCGAACCTAATCCTTCGCGCGCCGCTTTTTGGGACATGGTAGTCGTCATGGTTTTTCCTCCTGTGTACCGGCAATTTCGTTGCATAACAGCGGTTCGTTAGATTCACTCAGCCAGGGAGCGATCGCGTGCGAACAGGTTATCATTTGAACAAGATGGAGGGCAAATTTAGGTCAAATTTATACCCCAATAAAGAATAAGCCCGGCAAGCCGGGCCTCAGGCGCCTATTGCGCGGCGGGGTAGCCGTCGCCGTTAATCCAGGCGTGGTCTTTTTCCCAGGTGAATTTCCATTGCCGCACCGGCCCGGCCATCACGTTGAGATAATAGTTGTCGTAGCCCGCCAGGGTCGCCACCGGGTGATAACCGCGTGGCACTTTCACTACGTCCCGATTGTAGACCGGCATGCATTCGTCGAGCGTGCGATCGTCGGTATAGACGCGCTGCATGCAGAATCCCTGCTCCGGCTGAATGCGGTGATAATACGTCTCTTCCAGATAGGTTTCGTCCGGCGAGTCTTCCCGATCGTGCTTGTGGCTCGGGTAGGAACTGGTGTTGCCCTCGTCGGTGTAAACCTCCACCACCAGCAGGCTGTCGGCCGGCTCGCTGTCCGGCAGAATGTTGTGCACCAACCGCTGGTTGCGCCCCTTGCCGCGCCGCTCCACGCCGATATCCGCCGGCGTGATCAGCCGTGAAGGCAGGTGGCCGCTGCCGGGCGCGCTGCACACCGCCAGCTCCAGATCGGTTTCTGCCCGCACGTCGATGCGATCGTGGTGCGGCACATACACCGCGTAAGGCGGCGTGCGCTCGAACGGGCTCATGCGTTTGCCGATATGCGGGTATTCGGCGCGCAGCGTGGCGACGGAGGCGATACCGGCCACCAGCACCAGGCACAGCTCCTTGTCACCGCACTCCAGCTGCAGCGACTGCCCGGCGGCCAGGCGATAAACGTCGAAACCGACATAGCGCCACCCGGCATTTTCCGGCGTCACGTGCTGAATACGCCCCTCGGCGTTCGGCGTCTGACATTTGGCAAGCAGTGAAGACATCTCGATTCTCCTGTTAACTCCCCGTGCAAAGGCCGTTGCCCCGAAGGAGCAACGGCCCGCTCATACTTTGCGATCGCTTAACCCAGCGTCGGCATGCTGAATTCGGACACCGTCTGCTGCCCGGCCGGCCAGCGCGCGGTGGCGGTCTTCATGCGCGTATAGAAGCGCACGCCGTCGGTGCCGTGCACGTTAAGCGCGCCGAACACCGAGCGCTTCCAGCCGCCGAAGCTGTGGAACGCCATCGGCACCGGCACCGGCACGTTGACGCCGACCATCCCGGCCTGCACTTCCTGCACGAACTGGCGCGCGTAGTGGCCGCTGCCGGTAAAGATGGCGCTGCCGTTGCCAAACTCGTGGCCGTTCACCGTGTCGATGGCGGTGCGGTAATCCGGCACCCGCACGATGCCCAGCACCGGCCCGAAGATCTCTTCGCGGTAGATGCGCATGTTCGGCTTCACATGGTCGAACAGCGTGCCGCCGACGTAGTAGCCTTCAGGATAGCCCGGCACCTGATAACTGCGGCCGTCGGCCACCAGGGTGGCGCCTTCTTCCACGCCCAGATCGATGTAGCCCAGCACCTTTTTCTGGTGGGCGGACGACACCAGCGGCCCCATTTCATTCTCTTCTCCGCCCTGCTGCAAGCCCGGCCCGACGCGCAGCTGCGCGATCAGCGGCTTCAGTTTGGCGATCAGTTTATCGGCGGTGTCGTCACCGACCACCACGGCGATCGGCAGCGCCATGCAGCGCTCGCCGGCGGAGCCGAACGCGCCGCCCATCAGCGCGTTGACCGTGGCGTCCAGATCGGCGTCCGGCATGACGATCGCCTGGTTCTTCGCCGCGCCGAAGGCCTGCACTCGCTTGCCGTGCGCGCTGGCGGTGGTGTAGATATGTTCCGCCACGGTGGAGGAGCCGACGAAGCTCACCGCCTGAATGCGCGGATCGGTGCACAGCTGCGCCGCGTCTTCATTGGCGCAGTGCACCACGTTGAACACGCCGTCCGGCAGGCCGGCTTCTTTCAGCAGTTCCGCCAGGCGCACCGAGGCGGAAGGCACCAGCGCCGGCGGCTTGAGGATGAAGGTGTTGCCGCAGGCCAGCGCGATAGGGAACATCCACATCGGCACCATCGCCGGGAAGTTGAACGGGGTAATGCCCGCCACCACGCCCAGCGGCTGCATCAGCGAGAAGCTGTCGACGCCGCTGCCGACGTCCGGCGAATACTCGCCCTTGATCAGATGCGGGATGCCGCAGGCGAATTCGACCACTTCCATGCCGCGCGTCAGTTCGCCCAGCGCATCCGAGTACACCTTGCCGTGCTCGCTGACGATAAGCTCGGCCAGCTCGTCGCGGTGCTGTTCCAGCAGCGCCTTGAAATTGAACATGATGCGCGCGCGGCGCAGCGGCGTGGTGCGCGACCAATCGGCAAACGCCCGATGGGCCACGTCGATGGCCTGCTTGACTTCGGCGGCGGTGCTCTGCGTGACGCGCCGCTCAACCTGCCCGCTGGCCGGGTTGTGCACGTCGACGGTTTGATTGCTGCTGCTCAGGCACACCTGCCCGTCAATAAAGTTACCCACGGTTTTCATGTCACGCCCTCTTTTCAAGTCCGCTGTCGCCTGGCCACTCGCCGGCGGCGCGGCGTTAATCGTCCCGCTCGCCAAACCCCGTCGGCAAGCCGGCTACATCCTGACCGGATGCAGCAAACTCTATTTCATTGAAAAAAAAGTTTCAAATAAATTGTTTTGAAAAATTTGTTTTTAGTGCGTGAGGTCGCAATTTTGCGATGTCGATCGGGTTGGCGCTTTCATTACCGCGCCAGAGAAAGCGCTACGGCGCAGGAGAAATCAAGGGCAATACACACTGACTTTGCTACAGAAAACCCGCACCGCGCCTGCCCTGTCGCCGTTACCGCCCGCCCCAGAACGCCCAGGGTGCCCGGATCGCGCGTGACGGTTTTTTTTGAACTGGATCTAAAAATCAATATTCCATTATTCACTAATTATGAAATAAATGTTCTTGTTTGTTCCAGCATTTATCGACGACATCGCCTTGATGACAGGCACGGTTCACACCCTTCCGCTCGCCCTCTTCCCAATAACCCAACCGTGCGGACGGAAGCCAGGATAAAAATCGGAGCAACACATGTCATATCAGCGTAAGCACAATACCGGCTACATATTGCGAATTTGCGGCATCGCCGCCCTGGGCGGCATTCTGTTCGGCTACGATACCGCCGTGATCTCCGGCGCGATCGAAGCGCTGAAAACCTATTTCAATCTCAGCCCGGCCGAAACCGGTTGGGCGGTCTCCAACGTGGTGATCGGCTGCGTGGTCGGCGCCTTCGCCGCCGGGCCGCTGGCGGCGCGCTGGGGCCGTAAAAAGGCGCTGATGCTGGCGGCGCTGCTGTTCACCGTTTCCGCCGTCGGCGCAGCCTTGGCCCCGACCTTCACCTGGTTCGTCATCTACCGCATCATCGGCGGGCTGGCGGTCGGCATTGCCGCCACCGTGTCGCCGATGTACATGTCGGAAGTGTCGCCAAAGGACATGCGCGGGCGCGCGCTCAGCATGCAGCAGTTCGCCATCGTGTTCGGCCAGATCGTGATTTTCTACGTCAACTTCAAAATCGCCAGCCTCGCCAGCGAAGCCTGGCTGGTGGAAATGGGCTGGCGCTGGATGTTCGCCTCGGGCGTCATCCCCTGCATTCTGTTCTGCATCCTGGTGTTCGTCATTCCTGAATCCCCGCGCTGGAACGTAATGATGGGGCGCGACGATCAGGCGCTGGCGATGTTGACTAAGGTCTCCAACGCCGCCCACGCGCAGAATCTGTTGAAAGAAATCAAAGACTCGCTGCAGCAGGATCAACAGCAGCGGCACCGGAAGCTGAACTACGGCGATGTGCGGGTACGTTTCATCCTGTTCGTCGGCTGCATGATCGCCATGCTGCAGCAGGTGACCGGCGTCAACGTAATGATGTATTACGCGCCGGTGGTGCTGAAAACCGTCACCGAAAACGCGCAGGAAGCACTGTTTCAGACCATCTGGATCGGCGTGCTGCAGCTGGTCGGTTCGGTCATCGGCGCCATGCTGATGGATCGCATGGGCCGCATTCCGCTGATGCGTTACGGCACGCTGGGCGCCATCGCCGGCCTGCTGCTCACCTCGTACGCGCTCTACACCCAGGCCACCGGCTATTTCGCGCTGTTCGGCATGCTGTTCTTCATGGTGTTTTATGCGCTGTCCTGGGGCGTCGGCGCCTGGGTGCTGGTGTCGGAAATCTTCCCGAACCGCATGCGCGCGCAGGGGATGAGCATCGCCGTCGGCTGCATGTGGGTCGCTAACTTCGCGGTGTCGCAGTCGTTCCCGATGATCAACGACCACCCTTACCTGTTCTCGCATTTCCACGGCGCCTTCCCGATGTGGATCTTCGCCGCCTGCTGCCTGTTCAGCTACTGGTTCATCGGCCGCTATATTCCGGAAACCAAAGGCGTCTCGCTGGAAAAAATGGAGCAGGTGGTGCTGGCCAAACGCCACCGCCACCCCCTGCCCGACGGCAAGCCGCTGCCGCTGGAAAACGGCAAATCCTGATCTCTCAACCCTGACCGCTGGAGTAATGCCTCATGACCATTGCACTGGATCGCTTCTGCATTAACCGCAAGATCGCGCCGAATCTCGATCTGGACAGTTTTTTCCGCCTGGTGAAACGCTGCGGGCTCAGTAAGGTTGAGCTGCGCAACGATATGCCCAGCGGCAAGGTGACCGACGATCTGAGCGACGCGCAGCTCAATGCGCTCGCTGCGCAATACGGCATCGAGATCGTCACGATCAACGCCCTCGGCATGTTCAATCTGATGGACAACCCGGCGGTGCTGCAGCAGCGCGCCGAAGCGTTGCTGGCGCAGGCGCAGGCCATCCACAGCCGGGCGCTGGTGCTGTGCCCGCACTGCAGCGCCGATGACACGCGCAGCGAGCAGCAAAAACGCGACGACACCCTCGCCGCGCTGCGGCTGCTGGCGCCGCTGTTTGCCCGCTATGACGTGCAGGGGTACGTCGAGCCGCTGGGCTTCGGCATCAGCTCGCTGCGATCGTCGCTGCTGACCCAGGCGCTCATCCGCGATTCGGGCGCGCCGTACCGCATCGTGCTCGATACTTTCCACCACTATTTAAGCGGTGTGGCGCAGGCCGACTTCGACGCGCAGATCCAGGTGGCGCAGATCGGCCTGGTGCATCTGTCCGGCGTGGAGGATGGGCGGGATAAAGGCGCGCTGAGCGACGAAGAGCGCATCATGCTGAGCGAGGGCGATCGGCTGGAGAGCCGCCGCCAGGTGCAAAACCTGGAACGCCTGGGCTACACCGGCGTCTATGCCTTCGAGCCCTTCTCTTCGCAGCTGGACAGCTGGAGCGAGGCGGATATCGAACGGGAAATCCGCCAGAGCATCGCCCTGCTGCAAGGGTAAAAAAAACGGCCTCCGCGGAGGCCGTTTTTCATGGCGTTACTTCAGGTTGCCGACCACCAGCTGGTGGCGCGCGTTGTAAAACTTACGGTAGGCCAGATAGCAGGCGATGATGGTCGACAGGCTGGCGGTGGAAAGCAGCATGAAGGTCACCATAATCTGGTATTTGATCGCTTTCACCGGATCGATGCCGGCGAAGATCAGCCCGGACATCATGCCCGGCAGGCTGACCAGCCCAACGGTTTTCGCCGAATCCACGGTCGGGATCAGCGAAGCGCGGATGCTGTCGCGGATCAGCGCCGCCGAAGCGAACTTGGGCGTCGCCCCCAGGCTGAGCATCTCCTGAATCTTCTGCTGTTCGCTTTTGAAACGTTGGCCGAGGTTGGTGTAGCACAATCCCACCGCCACCATGGCGTTACCGGCGATCATTCCGGAGATGGGGATCACCTGCATCGGCGTAAATTCGATGGATCCGGTCAATACCAATACCGCCAACGTCAGCACCGCGCCGGTGGTGATGGCGATAAACGACGTCACGAACGCGTGTTCGACGTACTTGCTGCGTTTCTTGGCGTTGTAGGCCGCGTTAAAGCAGATGAACAGCACCATCAACACGGTGAGCACCGCGTTATCCAGGTCGAAAATGTACTTCAGCACGTAGCCGACGATGATCAGCTGCACCACCGCGCGGCAGATGCTCCAGATAATGTCCTTTTCCAGCGCCAGCTTTTCCCGGTGGCTGATCAGAATGGCGACCACCACCAGGATCATCGACAAGCCTAAGGATTCGTTGGTGATGTTATGCTGATTCATGCTGTTGCTCCTGTTGCTCGGCGCCGTGCGCGCGCAGGGTGATCACCTCGTCCGCATGCGCTATCTCTTCGGTATCGTGCGTCACCCACAGCACCGCCAGCCGGTGCTCCGCCACCAGCTGATGGACTATCTCATTGACGTTGCGTTTGTTTTCCTCGTCCAGCGCGCTGGTGATCTCATCGAGCAACAGCACCCGGGGCATAAACTGCAGGTTGCGGATCAGGGACACGCGCTGCTTCTCCCCGCCGGACAGCTCATTGATGCTTTTGGTCAGCATCGCCTCCGGCAGCCCGAAACGCGCCAGATCGGCCTGCATTTTTCGTTCATCCGGCGACTGTTGACGGATCTGGTAGGGCAGCGCCAGATTGTCGTAAACCGTATTGCCGAACAGCGCCGGCGTCTGGAAGCAGTAAGAAACCTGTTTGCGATACGCCTCCGGCGACATCTCGGCGATCGCTCGTCCGTCGAAATAGAGGTTTCCGCTGGTCGGATCCATTAAGGAAGAGATGATTTTCAGCAGGGTGCTTTTCCCGCAGCCGGAAGGCCCGGTGATCAGTTTGAACTCGCCTTCACCCAGCGTGAAAGAGACGGAGTCCAGGATCACTTGGTTGTCTATTTGATAATGAATATCATCCAATCTCAGTATGTCTTTCTTTTCCTTCATTACGATGCCGGCTCCCTACACCTGTTCCCGTCTGAGCGATAAGTATATGGCCGCAAAAAACATATTAGCAATGCCTGTGCGGATGGCAGCGAGCGGAGAGGAGGATTGACGGAGCAAAACGCCCCATCAAATAATAAATTTTACTAATGATTAGCTGTAGGAATAGTCAAAAGCGACCGCCAGGGTCGAATCACTCTTTTTTTATCGCTGCCTGTTCGTCGCAGCTGTACCAGCGTAGAGAATTGTTGATGCTGCGGTGGGTGCAGCGGACCTTGCCCTCCTTTTCCAGCGCCAGCAGCAGGGTGCGGGTGGTATAAATGTTTTCGCCGCATTTATCCGCCAGCTCGCGCGTCTTCGGCCACTGCTCCGGCGGGGGATGCAGGCCCCCGGCCCCTTCCACAAGATCCCGGCACAATCCCCGCAACACATCCAGCATCAGCGATTTTCTACTTTCAAACGTTTTCGGCACCTTGGCCATAGCATTCCTCCTGAGTGGTTACTGCTGAGCCCCCGTTCATGACTGCACGTCAGTGATGCGCAGGGGCATAAATCACGGCGGCGTCCGCGCAAACGACGTTGTTCCGATAAAATAGACCTGGCGCTGTCTATCACCGCGCGAATGAATATTTATTAATAAATCCAACCTTTGCCGATAAAATGTCATGCATTGTTCCTCGGATTTTTCACTAGGATTTTTCTGTGCAATTTTTTTCATGGTTATCATGATATGAAGATGTTTAAACAATCCCATAACGAACCGCGAATACATAATTACCAACATTGTCAACGCATGCGCCTTACATCTGTTAAATGCATTAATCGCAGTAATCATTCCATCGTTCATCCTTTGATTATCACTTAGGTCATTATTATGTAATGCCTACGGCATCACCTGCCCTTTTCTGGTTAATCACAATGGGTTAAATAACATAAGCGCGTCCAAAAAATAGCATCTGATAAGAATAATCTTCCCTATGCCTTGTTGTTATTTTTTTGTTAACGACTCTTCGACAAACCATCGACAACCCAGGAATAGGCGGTGGAACACCATAGGGACAACTAACCACACAAAATCATACAAAACAAATGCTTATGTTTTTCATTTTGTTTCATAAAGAAAATTCTTCAATGTTCGTCAAAGCGTAATATTAGCAAAGCGATATTGCGCATTGTAGGGCAACCGCTATTACAGTCGATCTAATATCTCGCATAACCTTATTTATGCAGTCATTTATTCTGGATAATATTTACATACGATCTATTGGTTTTTGATCTTATATTTAACTTTTTCCTTTTGGTTTTATATTCTGAATTTGAGTTATTTCAACAAAATCTATTTCCAAGCAATGCTATTGTTTGCAAGAATATTCCCAGCAAAACGCCATACCGATATT
This sequence comes from Serratia sp. TSO36, assembly GCF_057808395.1. Taxonomy (NCBI): domain Bacteria; kingdom Pseudomonadati; phylum Pseudomonadota; class Gammaproteobacteria; order Enterobacterales; family Yersiniaceae; genus Serratia; species Serratia sp. TSO36. The sequence goes on from NZ_JBJZOU010000027.1 coordinate 20,358, forward strand.
CGGGTTTTAAAATCAAATAAAACCGACCAAACATCACATAACCATTTCGTTATTAAAAGCAAATAACGAAAAGTGTGCGTATTGCCCAAAGCAAAAGGATCTGGCTCCCATCGCAGTGCGGCTAACAGGGCGTTGCTGCTCTGCGGGGATTTAGGTGTGCTTTTCTTTTTATTTAAATACTCTCTACAGGAACCTGAGAAATGAAACTGAATAAATTAATGCTGGCGACCGCCATTGCTTTTTCTACCGCCTCCGTTGCACATGCGGCGCCGACCCCGAACCAGGGCAGCGGCACCGTGACCTTTAGCGGTGAAATTATCGATGCGCCTTGCAGCATCACGCCGGACTCCGTCGATCAAACCGTCCCGATGGGCCAGATCAGCAGCCGCATCCTGGCCAAAGAAGGCAAATCCAGCGCCGAACCCTTCAGCATTGAGCTGAAAGACTGCGCGCTCAACACCATGAAAAACGTCAAGGTGACCTTCACCGGCACGCCGGATGCCGTCAACAGCAAATTGCTGGCGCTGAGCGGTTCCGCCAGCGGCGCGGGCATCGTGATTTACGACCAACTGCACGCCAAGGAAGTTGAGCTGGGCACCGCAACGGACGGCCAGGGCCTGAACGAAGGCAACAACGCCCTGAAATTCGCCGCATACCTGCAAGGTAACAGCGCTTCCGGCGCCGTCGTGCCGGGCCAGTTCACCAGCGTGGCGAACTTTACCCTGGCTTATCAGTAAGCCTCGTTGGGGATGCCGGCGCGGGCATCCCCATGCTTAACGACGCCGGCTCCGGCAAAGGAACCGATCTCGACAGGGAGAAGCCAGCATGACCATCCATTGGCGAGGCGCATTGCTGATCGCGCTCAGCATCGGCAGCGCTAGCGCCACGGCGAAAACTCAGGGCCACGGCAAAGTCAGCCTGGGCGGCGAAATCGTCGAAACGCCGTGCAACATCGCCGGCGACAGTTTGGATCAAACCGTTGATTTCGGGCTGGTTTCAATGAGCGACGCCGGGCGAGATGCCCAGCCGAGCCTCATCGGCAGCCGCCGCCACTTCGCCATCAGGTTGGTGAACTGCGAACTGGCCAGCCAGATAAAGCCCGATTTTATTTATCGCGCGGCTAACCTCACCTTCAGCGGCATCGCGGATAGCCAAGATCCGCAATGGCTCGCCGTCCATGGTGAGGCGCGCGGCATGGCTATCGAGTTGCTGACCGACGCCGGCACCCCGATCCCGCTCGGCAGCACGACGGCGGATTATCTGATCGTCGCCGGCGACAACACGCTGCGCTTTGGCGCCCAGCTGCGCATTCACCCCGACAGGGCACGGGCGGGCGGTTTCAGCTCATTGGCCAAATTCACCCTGTCTTATCTGTAGCCGGTTTTCGTTAGGAACGCTGTACAGCATTACGTATTCAGGTCTTACGGGATGACCTGCTATTAGGCGCGGATTTGCCATGAGTGATCATTCTATGACGTCTTTACTGACAATAAAAAAAACGCCCATCATCGTCATTCTCTCTGTTCTCTGGGCAAAACCGGTCTTTTCCGCCACGGAATTCAATACCGACGTGTTGGATATTGGCGAACGCAGCAAAGTGGACTTATCCCGCTTTTCCGACGCCGATTACGTCATGCCGGGCACCTATCTGCTGGATATCAAAATCAACCAGAAAACGCTGCCCCAGCGCAGCATTCAGTATTTCCCGTCGCCGGATAACAAGAGTGGCAGCCAGGTGTGCCTGCCGCCTGACCTGGTGGAAAAAATGGCGCTGAAAGAAGAAGCGGCCAAAAAAGTCACCCTGTGGCGCGACAACCAGTGTGCCGACATTCGCGGCATCAAAGGCGCAACGGTTTCCGATCGCATCAGCGGCGGCGTGCTGGCGATCACCATTCCGCAGGCCTGGATGAAATACTCCGATCCCGACTGGACGCCGCCCGAGCAGTGGGACGATGGCATCCCCGGCGTGCTGCTGGATTACAATCTCAGCGGCCAAATCGGTAAACAGCACCACGACAACGGCACCGCCGAAAGCCTCAGCAGCTACGGTACGTTGGGCGCCAACCTGGGCGCCTGGCGCCTGCGCGCCGATTATCAGACCGATTTCAACCAACAATACGGCCGGCGCGACAGCAATTTCGACTGGAATCAGATCTACGCATACCGCGCGCTGCCGATGCAGGCCGCCAGGCTGACGCTGGGTGAAACCTACCTGAATTCGCCGGTGTTCGACGCCTACCGTTTTACCGGCCTCAACCTCGCCAGCGACGAGCGCATGCTGCCGCCCAACCTGCAGGGTTACGCGCCAGAAGTACGCGGCATCGCCAAAAGCAACGCGCGGATCACCGTCTCTCAGGAAGGCCGCACGCTGTATCAAACCACGGTGCCCGCCGGGCCGTTCGCCATTCAGGATCTCAGCAGCTCGGTACGCGGCAAACTGGATGTGAAAGTGGAAGAACAAGACGGCAGCGTTTCCACTTTTCAGGTAGATACCGCCAGCATTCCTTATCTGACCCGCCCCGGCTACGTGCGCTATAACGTGGCGCTGGGCAAGCCGTCTGCCTACGATCACCGCACGCAAGGGCCGGTGTTCTCCGCCAGCGATTTCTCCTGGGGCTTGAGCAACGCCTGGTCGCTTTATGGCGGCGCGCTGCTCGGCGGCGATTACAACGCCTGGGCTCTCGGCCTGGGGCGCGACCTGAACCTGTTCGGCGCCCTGTCGGTGGACGCCACGCAGTCGATCGCGCGCCTGCCCGATGAACCCAGCGCCAAAGGCATGTCATTCAAGGTCAACTACGCCAAACGTTTCGACGAGCTCAACGGCCAAATCACCTTTGCCGGCTACCGCTTTTCGCAGCGCAAATTTATGACCATGTCGCAGTACCTGCAGGCGCGCTACGGCGACATTGACGATCGCTACAGCGGCCGACAAAAAGAGTTGTATACCGTCACCGCCAGCAAAACCTTTATGGCGGAGGACAGCGCTCAGGCGATCACCGCTTATCTGACCTACTCACACCAGACTTACTGGGACGCAGGCGCGCAAAACCGCTACGGCATGTCGACCAGCAAGCTGTTCGACTTCGGCGGGATCAGCAACATCACCGCCTCGTTGGCGGCCTATCGCACTCACTATCGGGGCCGCACCGACGATAGCGCGATGCTCAATTTCACCGTGCCTATCGGCGAGCACAACCGTCTGGGCTACGCGCTGCAGGTCAATAACCGCGACGTGACCCAAACGGCGACCTACACCGACAACAGCGACATCAACAATACCTGGCAGATCGGCAGCGGCGTCACCCAGTCCGGCAAACCGACGGCGAGCGGTTACTACACCCATAACGCGTCGTTCGGCACGCTCAACGCCAACGCGTCTTATCAGCAGGGCAGTTACTCCTCGATAGGCGGAACTTTCCGCGGCGGCCTGACCGCTACCCGGCACGGCGTCGCCGCGCACCAGAACGCCGGCAACGGCGGCAGCCGCATGATGCTGGATACCAACGGCGTCGCCGGCGTGCCGATCAACAACGGCCGCGCTTACAGCAACCGCTTCGGATTGGCGGTGATCTCGGACATCACCAGCTACTACAACACCGATACGCGCATCGACGTCAACAAGCTAGCGGACGACGTTGAAGCCACGCGCGCGGTGGTGCAAGGCACGCTGACGGAAGGCGCCATCGGTTATCGCCACTTCGAGGTGGTGAAAGGCAGCAAGCTGTTAGCCACCATCAAACTGGCGGACGGCAGCGAACCGCCGTTCGGCGCCACGGTGCTGAGTGCAACCGGACGGGAGATCGCGGTGGTGAACGACGGCGGCTCGGTGTATCTGACCGGCGTCCAACCGGAAGAGCGGTTGGACGTCGCCTGGGAAGGCCGCCGTCAGTGCCGCATCGCCATCCCAGGCGCCGCCAAACCGCTGGACCGGCTGCTGTTGCCGTGCACCAAACCGTAATCCGCAACACATTGAGAGTAGACGCATAACATGAACAAACATTCGATAGCAGTAACCGCGGGCAGCCTGGCGTTGATGACGCTGGCTTCGACGGCCGACGCGGCGATCGCGTTGGATCGCACGCGCGCCATCTATGTGAGCGACGCCAAATCGATCAGCCTTAACATAACCAATGAGAACAAAGAGTTGCCTTTCCTTGCTCAGGCCTGGATCGAGAATGCGCAACATCAAAAGATCGTTTCGCCGCTGGTGGTATTGCCGCCGTTGCAACGGGTGGAAGCCGGAGAACGCAGCGTCGTGCGCATTACCAAAACGCCGGAAGCCGAGCTATTGCCGCAAGATCGCGAATCGGTGTTTTATTTCAATTTGCGCGAAATTCCGCCCAAAAGCAGCAAAGCCAACGTGATGCAGCTGGCGCTGCAAACGCAGATCAAACTGTTCTTCCGCCCGAAGGCCATCGTCGCACCGCAGGGTGAGATATGGCAAGAACAGCTGGTGTTCCACAAAACCGCCGACGGTTTCACCATCGAAAATCCGACGCCGTTCCACATCACGCTGACCGGCATCGCCCGTCAGACGCAGAAACAAGGCGGTGGCGCGATCGGCGACTTTCAGCCGGTGATGCTGTCCCCCAAATCCAGCGAAAAAGTGCGTTTGCGCGACCATGGGTTCGACACCTTCGTCGTCACCTATATCAATGATTTCGGCGGCCACCCCGAGCTGCGCTTCACCTGCAGCGCTAGCCTCTGCACCGCCGCACCCGGAAAAAAATAAGGAGATACGGCATGGCTGACTTCACCGGCCGCCTGCGGCCTCTGCTGATCGGCGCCTTGCTGCTCGGCAACGGCGCCGCGATGGCCTCTCCGCCGGGAGAGGTTCAGGGCACCAGCGGCACCGTCGGTTTTCAGGGCGCTCTGCTGAGCTCTCCCTGCAGCCTGGCGCCGGACAGCCGCGATCAGTCGGTCGATCTCGGTGAGATCGGCACGCTCGCCTTCCGGCGTGTCGGCGATCAAAGCGCGCCGGTACGTTTTCGTCTCGCCTTTACCCATTGCCTGCTGGGCGCCAAGGCGCTGGCAGACAATCCGGCCGGCATGCGCAACGGCGACGCCGGCAGGCTTTACCTGCGGGGGGAGCAGGCCGCCACGCTGGTGTTCCTCGGTGAAAGCGATCCCGACAATCCGCAGTTGCTGAAGCTGCACGGCGGCGTACAAGGCGTTGGCCTGCGGCTGAAAGATCAACGGGGCCGCGCGCTGTCCCTCAACCAACCCGGCGCCCCCTATGTCTTGCAGCCCGGCGGCAATACGTTGTGGTTCAGCGCTCAATTGGAATCAACCCGTCCGTTCATCGAAGCAAACCAATTCAAAGGAGTGGTGCATGTCCAGCTGGTCTATTTATAAACGCCTGGCGTTGCTGGGTTGCCTGGCGACGCCGTTCGGCGCTCAGGCGCTGGAATGCCACCTGAATACCGAGAACGGCATTACCGAAGAGAGCGAGGATATCGGCCGGTTGACCATACCGGCCACCCTACCGGTCGGCAGCCGGCTTTGGACCTCTAAACCGATGAGCCGCGACGTTATGTGCTGGGCGCACGCCAGCAAACCCAAGGGGGAATGGGTTTATTTCTATCCCAATCCGGACAACCGGCAGTTCGCCGCCGGCATCGCCATGGGGGTGATTTATAACGGCCGGGATCTCGGCTTGATCAACTCCCGAGTACAAACCGATATGTTTCGTACCCCCAAGCAACGGGAGCTCGGTCATGTCAACTATCAGGTTTATTTGCAAAAAACCGGAGAAATCACCGAAGGGGGCGCCAGTCAGATCGCCGTTTTTCAGCTCGATGGCGTAGGCGGCATCAACGTCCACCCGGGAAAAAATTACCGTTTCACCCTAACCGGGCTGGATAAAATCAAGGTGATCCAGTGCGCCGCTTCGGTGGAGCTTTCAACCCCGGAAGGCGTTGACTTCGGTGAGATCCCGACCTGGAAACCCAATGCGGGCACCGTAGCGAGCAAGGATTTCAGCATCTTGATCCGCAAAAACGGCTGCAGCGACAGCTTCGCGCTGGAGGCCAATTTCATGGTGAAAAACGGCACGCTGACCGACGCTACCGGCTTGAATATGGACAATGGTTCAACCTTGCGCATCCACGATAATTCCAACCCCAAATGGATTAAATACAATCAGTTCGACAGCTTTGCCGACATGAGTGGCCGCGATCAGGTGCAAAAATCCTACAGCGCCTCATTGCAGGCCAGCGGGGAAGGACAGGAAGGCAATTTCCGCAAGACCGTAATCTTGCTGATTAATTATATTTAATGGTGGTGATGATGAAGAGCTATCGGACAATCACCGCTCTGTGCGGCATCGGTTTTCTATTTTCCTCCGCAGTCGCGGCGGACAATAAGGAAATAGACTTTTTCGGCTCCGTGGTAAGCAGACCCTGCAATATCGACCCGCAGTCTCTTCACCAGACCGTCGAGATGGATACGGTGTTGATCAAAACCTTGTACCGCTACGGCCATACCAACCCCGTGTCATTTTCCATTCGCTTAACCGACTGTAAAACCGCCGTTTTCAAATCGGTCACCGCCACCTTTACCGGCACCGAAGATGCCGAACTGCCGGGCAAGCTGGCGATCAACAATGGCGCCAACGGCGCCGCCATCGCGCTGTTCGACAGTGCTGGCAAAGCGATTGACCTGGGCACACCGGCCGATGCGGTGACATTGCAAGACGGCCCCAACGCCCTGAGGTTCAGCGCCTATGTCCAGGCCCGGCCGAGCGCGATGAAAGATAAAAGCCTTACCGAAGGCGAATTCAGTTCCGTCGCCAATTTTGTGCTGGCGTACCAATAAGCCCCGCACCGCCCCAGGGAAATCAGGAAAACGACCGGCGCGCGAACGCCGGCGATTGGCCGTCACCGTTCGCTCCGGCGCGGCGCCGCGGCCTTTTAAGGAGCCACCCATGCCAGATATTCGCTTCACGCTGTTCGACAGCGATAACTTCTACCAGCAGGGGCTGCGTCTGCTGCTGCAGGACTATCTGCACTCCCTGAACGAATGCCAACGCCTGTACCCGCAGTTCTCGCCGCTGGCGCTGCAGGCGTTGGATAACATCGAAATCGTGTTCCGCACGCCGGAAGAGCGCTGGGGCTGCGCCTGCTGCTACCGGAGCCCCTACGGCATCCCGCGCCAGCGGCAGCTGACCTTGCTGATCCTCGACGACACGGCCCAGCAACAGGTGAAAAACCTGTCTCCGCTGTTCAGCATCCACCGGCGCGACTCGGTTTACGCCATTCGCCTCAAGCTGCAGATGGCGCTGGAAAAATTCATTCAGCAGCCGTGGATGGCGCTGCACGCCGCCGACATATGGAAATGCCAGGCCTGCCGCCTCGCCGCGCTGAGCCACTGTGAGAAAAAGGTGCTGGGCCTGATGAGCAGCGGCATGTCCGCCTGCAGCATCGCCGGCCTGCTGCAGCGCAGCCAGAAAACCATCAGCGCCCACAAACGTTCGGCGATGCGCAAGCTGAACGTGCGCAAAAACAGCGAGTTGAATCGGGTGCTGCTGAATCAGCGGGAGCTGAATTAAGCGGTATGCGCGATAAGCGAATGAGAATCATCGGGCTGCGCCTAAACGCAGCCCATAACAGATTAACCTGCCATTCTCTTTTCAATGAAAGAGCCTAAACGTCAGCCATAAATCAAAGATTCGTGCATTGGCCTGTAATATCACTGCGCCAGGATTTACCTTTGTCCTTAACCTTGCAGTTATGGGCATCCCGGTGGCTAAGCACCTTCCCGGAACAGTTCTTTGCGCTATAACATGTGCCTGCGGCCGCAGACGCAGTCAGAGGTAGCAGTAAGCATGAAGCGAGAGTAATAACAATCGATAGACTTTTCATAACATATATCCTTATTCGTTCATATTTAAGTTTCATCGTTGTACATATCGCAGAATAAATCTGCTTACGTCTTTCTGTCCTCAACCCATTTTGTTTAATACGCCTCCTTACCTCTCTATCAAAACTTCAACAATGAACGACGCCGTTCTATCGAACAACGCCCCAGGTAAATGCATTGATAATCACGCTCGTCCAGCGGCGATAAACACGCGGCGCCTTTTTACCGATATAAGAACAACCAGCCAATGAATGAACAGGCTATGGTGATGACTATTATAACTTTGCCGTCATTCCGGCACAGACCGCGTTGCGACATCCCTTGTCGAGGCGGATTTCCATATTTCCGGGCGCTATCCCCGCGTATCTACCGTAACAGAGGCCGAAAGGCCGCTGTCTATTTGTTGCGGAGAGTCAAAAACAATTTTTACTGGGACGCGCTGGACAATTTTGGTGAAGTTCCCTGTCGCATTGTCTGGTGGTAATAAAGCAAAAGTTGCTCCTGTAGCCGGTGAGATACTATCCACCCTGGCATGAAATATTTTCCCTGGATACGCATCAACTTTCACTTCCACAGGCAATCCTTTACGCATACGTGCTTTCTGCGTTTCCTTAAAATTGGCGCTTATCCATGGGGCCGCTCCGGAGACGATACTGGCAATGGACTGCCCCGCCTGAACCATCATACCCACTTGCAAACTACGGTTGCTGATTACCCCATCAATAGGCGCAATAATCCGCGTGTAACTCAATGTCAATTTCGCCTGTTCCAGGTTTGCCTGAGCCTGTTCAACATTAGCCTGGCTTTGCTCAATTTCGCTTTGCAAGACCTGGAGTTTATCGCTTTGCGTTTTCAAGCTCGCTTGCGTTTGGTGGTATTTTGCCTCTGCGACGCGATAACTGGATGTGGCGTTATCCATGTCTCCCTTGGAAACATAATTCTTTTTCTGCAAAATTTGAAAACGGAGATACTGCTGATGCGCATACTGCAGAGTGGCTGCAGCAGAATTCACATCGCTGCGAAACTCGTCAATAGCACTTTTTTGCATTTGATAACTTGCCTGGGCATTCGTTAACGCCGCCCGACTTTGCGCCAGAGTCGCCTCTGCTTTCTGCAACGCGACAACAAACTCCCTGTCGTCCAACTGAGCCAACAAGTCGCCCTTATTCACCCGATGATTGTCCCGAATCATAGAGTTAACCACCACCGCGCTGATGCGGGCGCTGACGTTTGTAATGTCTGCTTGCACGTAAGCATTGTCGGTGGTTTGAAAGTAGCGCCAATAAAGCAACCAATAAAGAAACCCTGACAAAACCAGTAACACGAGCAGAAGGAAACCTATTTTTTTAGAATGTTTCATGATGAATTCCAACAACCTGAATGATGTACGCTTAATACCCACCATCCAGGTTGAAAATATTTTCATATTATGCGCAACAGTAGAGCCTATCGTTAGCACATCCGTATCAATTGTTTGCCGAAATGTTTTCCATTAAGTGAATCAATAAAAGCCTGAGGCGCATTTTCCAGCCCATCGACTATTGTTTCTCGGTATTTCAACACACCGTTCTCTGCCGCATTTAACAAGAATGCATCTGATTCGGCGTAGTCTTTGAACCATTCGGTTACCAAAAAGAAACGATTTAAAGGCGCATCCGGCAGGGCAGAGAAAAAGTCCGCCGGGCCGGATGCATCAACATCAGTGCCTTTATTGTAATTGGCCGCATTACCGCAGATAGGCACCCTTGCCCCCTCATTCAGCAACTTGGCGACAAACAGTGATACGCGGCCGCCCACGTTCTCAAAATAGATATCGATACCCTGGGGGCACGCGGCGCGCAAATCCCGGTTAAGGTCGGCAGTCTTGTAGTTAAGGCAACTGTCAAAACCCAGCTCCTCCACGACATACCGGCATTTATCCTCGCTGCCGGCCAATCCCACAACGCGGCATCCCGCCAGTTTACCCAATTGCCCAACGACGGAGCCAACCGAGCCCGAGGCGGCAGAAACGACCAATGTTTCACCCGGTTTTGGCTTCGCGATTTTGTTTAAACCGAAATAGGCCGATCGGCCCGGCGTCCCGACCGCACCGAGAAAAATAGAAGGTGGTAATGTTGTCTCCGGCAAACGATGAACAGTGAAGTTTTGAGCATCACCGATATAATACTTTTGCCAACCGGAGAAGGTGAATACGCGATCGCCAACGTTAAACAAAGGATTACGCGAAGCCACGATTTCCCCAATAGCCTCTCCCTGAATCACTTCCCCCAGCTTTATCGGGCTCACGTATTTGGTGCTTTTATTGAGCCGTGGCCGGAGATAGAGATCGATCGATAACCATTTGTTCTCAACCAGAAACTCTCCTGGATCCAATGGCCTCAACGAGCTGGTCTCCAATCTGAAGTTTTCCAGCGTAGCGGCGCCATCAGGGTGGCTGTTCAATACGATCGATGCATTCTCAAATTGACTCATGTTCTTCCCCCTCTTAACTACGTAGATACATGTTTACGGCATCAGCAACCGCCAGCCCTGTGGGCCAGGATTTAACGGCCTTTTTTACGCAAATGTGACGTCCAACGATATTTCGGCCAATAAAAACTGAACAACACCATCAACAAAGTCAGTGGCCAACCACAGATAAAAATAATCGTGTCAACGGGCAGATCCTCGCGCATTGACAGGCCATATACACCGACGGCTTTCAGAAGGAAAACCAAGATCCACGCCAATGATACTTCGTGCCACACTTTTGCGTATTGAGCGGTACCGTAAACGGGAATATCTTTCAACCTTGGCATCGCCTGTTCTGCCAGCGTACGTATCATTGGCTTGCCTACCAGAGAATAGAAGCCGAAGACCACCACCACTGAAGATGCTCCGCTGACCGCGAGAAACACATTTTCTTTCTTGATTGCGAACGGAGCATAGCCGCGTAAATACAAATAGTGACTAACGCCTGAAACCAGAATTAATGCGATCACCGACAATGAACCGCTACGCTTGTTAAATATTTCCACTGCGCCTGAATAAATAGCCGTCAGCAGTAATGCGAAACCCGCGCCTCCCCACCAAAAGGCGATGTTATAAAGCACGATCGGGGTAATGATAGTAATGCAAGCATCGCGCGACATCAGGTAGTGCCATATCGTCATAGAGCGCTGACTCATTCCTTACCCTCTTTTTTGACATGCAAACGAAAATCGCGAGAAGAGAACATCACAAGCAACGCGGTTGCCAACATCATTCCGCCCATAATCAGAAACAGATCGTTAAACGCCATGATTTCCGACTGACGGGCGATTCTTTTGCCAAGTATCGCGAAAGCCGTACTTTTTATACTCATGACGTCAACGGCCAAACCGCGCGCGATCATCAGACTTTTAACGTCATTGAGATACCCGGCAAAGGCATTGCTGCCGGAGACCAACGACGTCTTAACGACGTCGACATGGGTATAAATGCGCGTGATGAAAAAGGTGCTTAAGATGGCAGTGCCGCAGGAGCCTCCCAGACTGCGGAATATATTGATCAACACCGCCGAAGAGGCACTGTCTTTTTGCTGAATATTGCGGGTAGCCAGCAAGGAAAGCGGCACCATGATAAAGGGCTGGCCTAATGCGCGGATCAACATGGACCAGGCCATCTGTGGGCCGGCAAAGTCACCGTCCATCGCACAGTCCATAAAGGCACTGATGGCCAGACCAACAAACCCTATGCAAATTAGATACTTCTGGTTATATCGTTGAATAAGCAACGGGATAAAAGGCAGGATGATTAACTGAGGAAACCCCATCCAGATCACCACCGTACCGATATCAGAAGCATTGTAGTCATGTACCATCGTCAGGTAATACGGCACCAAGAATAACGTACCGTAGATAGCGACGCCCAACATGGCAAAAACCAAGATGGCGCACGAGAAATTGTAGTCCCGGAATAAGCGAATATTGATAAGCGGCTGGGCATGCGTCAATTGGGCATACATAAATATTAAGAAACTAACAGCGGAAATGACCGCCAACACGCATATCATATTCGATTCTAGCCAGTTTTCTTCACCGCCCTTTTCTAAAATCACCTCAAGCGCGCCCAAACACAGCATGACCGAAATGATGCCGACAAAGTCCCCGCGACGAATAATATTCCAGTCGATAACAGGGTGTTTTAAAGCATAGTGAATCAACCCCCAGGACAACAAAGCGGGTATCGCGTTGATATAAAATATGGCGTGCCAAGAGAAATTATCCGTCAACCAGCCTCCCAATGCCGGCCCTACCGCCGGCGCGAAAGTCCCTATAATGCTAAACAGCGACATGCCCAACGGCCGTTTTTTTAATGGCAGGATCTCAATAATCAAGCGAAATGAAATGGGAATTAGCGCCCCGCCACTGAACCCTTGAAGCGCCCTAAACACGATCATGGAACTCAGATTCCATGCGGCAGAACACAGCAGCGATGCCCCCAAAAAGCCGGCAATGCACCACAGCGCATAACGCCCGGTCCCCAGAGCCTGACAAAGCCAACCACAAAGCGGAATTGCCACTATCTCTGCGGTAAAATAAGACGTCATCAGCCAGGAACTGTCATTCAGCGTCGCAGAAAGCGCGCCTTGAATCACTTTCATGGATGAATTGGCGATTTGGATATCCAAAATCGCCATAAAACCGCCGATTAATCCTCCGAGAATAGCGCACCATTCACGCCTGGAGACCCTGGTGTCCTCGGCTGGCACCGCGGCCGTTGTCAAAACGGCGCTCATGACAATATCTTCCGCAGCTGGCTGGCCGTATGGCTTATCTGAGGCGGATTCATCATCGAGATGTGATTGCCAGGCGCGCTTATTATCGTCATCCCCCCGCGAGCCAGACGAGCCCAACCCAGTCCGGGTATCTCTTGTGCAATGCGGTCCGGCAGAATCTCCTCCGCCTCCGCAACCACGATCCTGCCGTCATATTCTTTGCCCTGATAGCTATCTGTCGCAGCGATATGCGCCTGTAGAATCGTCAGAAAATGCTGGAACTGCGTTGCGCTAATATTGTCAGGAACCAATTTTGCGCGCTTGAATTCCTGCAGGAACAACAATGAACGCTGCGCTTCGGACATCTCTGCCAGCGCAGGTGCGGCGATTGCAAATGACGCACCGGTAAAACGCTCCACCTTGCGGGCGAAATATGCAAGCCGTTCAAATTCATTCATCTGTGCGGCGCGATCAATCTGTATCTGAGGAGCAGGTTGATCGAGTATCAGCACCGTTGGCGTTCGCCCGTCGGCATGCTGCAGTTGGCGCGCCATTTCGAACGCGATTGTCGCCCCCAGGGACCATCCGCCCAGCACCAGATTTCGCCGTTGCGCAATATCCTGCGCCTGCTGCAGATAGCATGCGGCCAGCACCTCTATATCGTGGTTGTAGGCCTGATCTTCACCGAAGTTCGCCACCTGCAGGCCATAGATCGGATAGTCGGCCCCCAACTCACGCGCTAATGGGTAATAACACAAGATGTTTCCGCCTGCCGGATGAATCATCAAGAGCGTCGGTTTATCTTCCTCGACCCCGGTATTCAGCATCACCAACGGCGATAATACTTGCCGTTCAGCCTGCGTCAGAAAGGCCGCCAACTCGCCGACACTGCCGTGCTCAAACAACTGCCCTAAAGACAGGGTTGTGCCAAAATGCTGATTTATTTCGATCACCAACTTCAATGCGGTAATCGAATTTCCCCCCAGCGCGAAAAAGTCATCCCGCGTATCCAATCGCTCGCGTTGCAGCACGCGGCAATAAATGGCATATAAGCGTTGTTCGACGTCCCCTTCCGGCTCTCGCACCGATTGAGGTATGGCATCGTTCATGCGCGGCAAAGCACCATAGTCCACCTTGCCACCGGCCGTTAACGGCAAGCTGTCCAGCCAAACCCACTGATCCGGCTGCATGTAATGAGGGACCTTGCTTTGCAAAAACGCACGCACTTCCGCGCTGCGAGCCTTTCCTTCGCCGCAACAATACGCCACCAGCCAGCTCTCGCCCGCACCGTTCAGCCACTGTTTTACCGCGGCTTGAGCGATCGCCGGTTGCTGCTGCAATACGTGCTCGATTTCCGCCAGTTCCACACGATAGCCCCGCACTTTCACCTGGCGATCCAAACGCCCTAAAAACTCGAGGTTTCCGTCCGGCAGCCAGCGCCCTTTGTCGCCAGTGCGGTAAAGGCGTTCACCCGCCAAATAAGGATGCGGGATGAAATTCGCCCGATTCTGCTCCTCTAAGCCGATATAGCCTGCAGCCACATGCTCGCCGCCAAGATAAATCTCACCAGGAAGGCCGATAGAGACTAACTGTTGATAAGGATCCAATACCAACACGTGGCTGTCGGTCAAGGGCTTGCCGACCGGCAAATAGTCGCCCATCTCATCCGGCAAACCGTCCGGCAAGGTATAGGTCGCCACACCGACGGTACACTCCGTAGGGCCGTAGTGATTGACCACACGGCAGTCAGCCTGCAGTTGACGTATGCGTTTGACTAACGCCGTCGGGACTCTTTCTCCGCCCAAGACTAAAAGACGACGTGGCAATAGCGCACCCGCATGGGGTGACATGAGCAATGCGGTCAGGTGCGTTGGCGTGATCTTCATGCAGTCCAAGGGATGACTCTCCAGATAGGAGAACAATGCCTGCGGATCATTAAGCTGCTGAGTGCTTATCACCTCCAGTTGTCCCTGGTAGATCAGCGCCGGGAACAGCATGGTATGCGCCAAGTCGGTAGTGAAGGCGGAAAACATGCCATATCGCGCCCCGGCAGGTTGATCCAGGACAGAGGCGATGACCTGGCAATATCGGCTTAGCTGAACATGATTGACCCTGACGCCTTTTGGCCTACCGGTGCTGCCTGAGGTATAAATGATGTAAGCGGGAGCGTCTGTCGGCATTGTCAGTAATTGGGGATTCGTGCTCAGCGCGGCGCCGTGGCACTGGTCAATCGAGATTGTCGGCTGTGAAACCGCCGGCGATCCGGCATCCACCACAACGAAGCGCGCCTGTGCGTCCCGCAGAATAAAGTCGACCTGTTCCATCGGCAAAGTGATATCGACAGGCACATAGCATCCCCCTGCTTTCAATATTGCCAGCAGAGCCACGACACAGCATTCGCTTTTGGCCATAAACAGCGCCACTGACTGCCCCGGCAACAGGCCATGTTCCAGCAAACAGTGCGCGAGACGGTTAGCCTGCTCGTTCAGTTGTCGATAGCTCAAAAGACGGCCATCGCAACGTACAGCCACCGAATCGGCATCCAAAGCATCGGCCTGACGCTCAAACTGCCGATGAACCGCCATGGGAACGGCGTCAAGCAAGCGTCTACACCCGCTCAGCAAGTGGCGATGTTCCTCGCGAGTCACCAATGAAAGATCGCGCACGGTTATTTGAGGCCGTTCGATGAGCGTTTCCAACACCGTGCGCAGATCGCTCAACATACGCGTTATCGTACTGCGGTTAAACAAATCAGGGTTGTAGTTTAAGGTAAACAGTAAACTACCGCGGCTTTCTTCAACCCACAGGTTTAGATCCAGTTTGGATACGCCATAATCGATTTTAAGCGGTTTATAGGTAAACAACGTGTTGTTATGAAAATGAGGAAATACCTGATACGTCAGCGCCGCCTGAAAAAGCGGATTAACCTGCGGATTTCGGATATGGCCAATTTCCTCAAGAATATCATTGAGGGGAATAGCCTGGTGCAGCTGAGCTTGCTCACTCTCTGAGCGAACGTCGCCAATGATTTCTCGTAACGTCGCCTCTGGAACGATATCCAGTTTCAGGGGTAAGGTATTCATAAACAACCCCAGCATATTCTGAGTCTCGGGTTGGTTACGATTGGCAAAAGGACAACCGATAATGATTTGCTGCTGGTTGCTGTATTTGTGCAACAAGAGCATATAGGCCGAAAGAATCATGTGGAAAGGCGTCGCGCCCAGCTGTGCAGCCTGCATCTGCAAACGCTGGGTGAAATCCCGATCAAAAGTGTGGCTTGCCATACTGCCTTTGGTGCTCATTTTAGCTGGCCGTGGGCGATCGGTCGTTATCTCAAGCAGGCCTTGCGCGTCATCAAACTTTTTAGCCCAATACGCCAAACCCTTTTGATATTCTGCCGTGGCATACCACTGTTCTTCTGCCAATGCATAGTCGGAGAATTGCAGAAAATCGTTTGTACGCGGTGTCTCGCCATGGAGGATTTGGAAATACATCTCCATGAACTCTTTAAAGAACAAGCTGACCGTCCAGCCATCTGAGATAATATGGTGAAACGTCAGCAACAATACATATTCATGTCGATTGGTTTTAATCATGCGCCAATAGGAAAGTGGCCCACAAGTCAAATCGAAAGAACGCTGTCCTTCCTGACGCGCAACGTTTTCTACCCATTCGTCACCCTCGTACTCAGGAAGAGACAAAATATCGTCATAGTGGAAATTGAACAGGACTTCATCACTCACGCACTGGCAGAGTTCGCCCTCCACCACGTTGAATGTGGTGCGAAGAATGCCATGCTTTTTCGTCAGAAAGGTCAGCGCCTTTTTCACTACCTCCATGTCGATGTCATGCTCGACGCGGCAAGTGACGGCATAAGGATTGTTGTACGCCTTACCGTCGTCAAGGTACTGATCCAATACCCAAATACTGCGTTGTGAACCGGTCACAGGGAAGTGCCGCCTGGCCGAGTCAGCTTGTTTTCTGATGATTTTACCGGAAGCCAACACCACTTGCGTTTTCTTCTCCCTGGCAATTTTTTTCAACTCATCCAAACTCAACGATTTGAGCATGGCGCTACTGATTTTAGTCATCATCAAATCCCGCTTTTGCCTGATTGGCATGTTTGCCTACGTGGTTTCCCCCAGGCTCGCACCTGGGGGGAGCCGGGTTATTCGCCTTGCAGCAATACTTCCAACTCAGCAAGGATCAGTTTTGACAATCCTTTAACGGTCTGCTCCTGGTAAAACAGATCGACGCGAATATCAATTTCAAAAATACCTGATACCGTCGACACAACCTGAACCGCCAACAGTGAATTACCGCCGAGTTCAGTGAAATTATCGTTCACGCCAATCCCAGAAATACCGAGGATGGACTGCCAAACTTTGACGATTTCCTTCTCGATGTCGTTTTCGGGCGCCATATATTCCACAGACAACGCGGGCCGCACATGGCCATCAGCGGCTTTTTCCTCCTCATTCTCCAATAAGGTTTCATTTTGAGCCGGGATAGACTCATCGATCAGTTGCCCAAGGTCACTGGTGACAATAACCAATTGTTCAAATTCCAAATGCGCCAGCTGGCGTTTCAGCGCATCGAGCCCTTCATTGAACAAAATATCCTTGTCCGCAAGATTGACTTTCACCGCCGCGGGCGCCGCCTTCTCGTCCGACTCCACCACCTGATTGACTTGGGTCATTTTAATCAGAGTGTAATTTTCCAACGTCAATAACGGCACGCCGGCATGTGACAGGAAGACAATATCCATCGTAATGGCATTGTCCGTATGCTGATACGGCCCCTTCAGTTTGAGGTGCGCATAGCAATCCGTTTCCAGCGGCGCGTGGTAGGTTATTTTGCCGTAACTGATCGGCAGGAAGTTTTCCTGGGTGATATAAGTCAGGCAGCGGATCGCCGTGGCGTCGATCATCGCCGGGTGGAATGGATAGCGCGCAAAATCGTCATGGAAATCGGAACCGATAACTTTATGCATCAACCATTCGTTTTCCCCTTGCAAAATGTCTTGGTGGTTGTCCCACCGCGGGCTCAGCGAAAGGAAGACATCGCCAGTATTGGCGTTGCCCAGCTCGCACTCCAGCGGCTCGTACGCCAATGCTTTCGTACAGCGCTGGCGAAGAGACTCAAGCGATGCCGGTTCATCCTCTGACTCAGCCACTTTTGAGCTGACTAAACCCAGCGCATGCTCCTGCCAGGCCAGATCCAACAGGCCTCTGCTTCGCAGGCTAAACTTGTAACCATGACTCTCTGCGGTGACCAGCAACTGCATGTTGCGCGGCCAGGCATGATGATAAATGACGGGTTGCGTCAACAGCAGATTCTTAACCTGCAATCTCTCTTGAGGTTTAAAATGGCTCATCCATTCGTACAGCATCGATAATATCGTCGCGCCGACCAATGACGGCTGATGCGTCAAGCGATGCTCATCAATGACCCAGTCTTTTTGCACCGCCAGGTTGACCCGATAACGCTCTTGCATTCCCTCACGGCCAATCAACGTCAACAAATCGCCCTCTACTTCTTCAAACTGTGCGGATTTACTATTTTTTTGCTCAATCAGATGATTGCTCCAACGCACCGCCATACCGATATCCCCCCACTTGCCCCAGTTGAGAGAAACCGTATGCCCAGAACGTTGCTGGTTGCGGTAATGGGCGAAAGCGTCCATAAACGCATTGCCCGCGCAATAATCGATGCGCGCCTCATCGCCGACAATCGAAGTGATCGAAGAGAAAAGAATGAAGAAATCAGGCTGTTTATCTTTAAGCAGCTCGTCCAAAATCAAACTGCCGTTCACTTTGGGATTCAACACGCCAGCACAATCGGCGTCATTTTTCAGCGGAATAATTCCGCCGCCGGCAATCCCCGCGGTATGGAAAACGCCATCTATGCGGGTAAACCCGGCTAGCACATCGCGCATACCGGCATAATCGCAGACATCAACCTGCGCAAGATGCACGGTGTTTCCACGTTCTTCCAGCCGTAAAACCCCCGCGATTTTCTCACTCACCGAATCGTCCACCGAATGCTGCTGCAGCCACGCTTGCCATTGATCGCGCGGCGGCAGCTCAGTGCGATAAGTCAGGATCAAAGTCGCATTGCTGACCTCTGACACATGGCCCGCAACCAACATGCCCAGTCCGCCCAAACCACCGGTAATGAGGTAGACACCCTCATCCTTCAGCTCCGCAGCAATTCCCGTATCATCTTGCTTCAGATGAACGGCCTGATAATCTTCCTCCCACCGGTTGCGCCCGCGATAAGCCACCAGATTGCCATGCGTATCGATATGGCTTTCGTCAATCAATTGCTGTGCTAAATCATGGGGCGCCGTGTAGCCGAATAAATCCACATCCACAACGTGGCACCGCACTTCGGGATACTCGTGATAAAAGACGCGCGCAGGCCCAACGACCAACGCTTTTTGCGGTGAATACAGCCGTTCCTCCGTCACATTGAAAATATTGTTGGTCACAAACAAGAGGTGCAGGTTTTCCAGCAGGTTTTCACTGACCAATGCCTGCTGCAAATAAAGAGGGCTGTAAAATGCGTCGACCTGCAGCGCATAGCCATCACCATGGCACTGCGGTGCGCCGTTATCGGCAGAAAGGTTCCACATATTAATGATGCGAGTGGGACGCAGCGCCAGGTTCTTCACACTTTTCAGCAGGCGAACGTAGTCTTCGCGTTTGGAGGGATCGATAACGTAACACCCGTTCGCCGCATCCTCCTCATAGTGAGTGCCGCGCCAGACGGTCAATACGCGCTGTGCGCTTTCCGCCAGCTGCCTTTGAATATGTTCGGCGATAACCATGGCGTCCACGAACAGCAGCCAACATTCCGAGTCTGGATCGATGCGGCTACCTGCCATGAACCTGGCGGGAATGGTGCGTTTCCAGGCCGGCATGTGAAACCATTCGCCAATATCCGCTTTTTTGCGTTTGAGGGCGCTGACGGAACTGGCGCTCTGTCCTCCTTCGGCTCCTCGCTTCAGCGCCGGCAGCTTGAATTCCTTACGTTCGAAAGGATAGCCCGGCAATGGCAACCGGCGGCGATGTTCATCACCGTAAAATTGAGCCCAGGAGATTGTTACACCGCTGGCCCACAGGCATCCCAGCGAGGTAAGTAAATATTCTCCCGTCAATTCCACATCCTTCGCGGTAGGCAGCGAAGAGTAAATCAACGCGCTTTCATCCGCCTTGAAATGCTGCTTCGCGGCCGATTCAAGAGAACGGCCTGGCCCCACTTCCAGGAAGATATAATGCTGATGTTCTTCAGACATCAACGTTTTGAATGCGTGAGAGAACAGCACTGGATTGCGCACATGTCTCACCCAATAATCGCTGTCAGTAGCTAGCGCATCGGTTATCCAATCGCCACTCACCGTAGAGACGAATGGGATTTTTGGGGCGTGCAATTCAATGCCGTCGATGACCTCTTTAAAAGCTGGCAATGCCGGTTCCATCATGTATGAATGGAAGCCATGGGAGGTATCCAGATGCTTGCAAAACACATTGTTGTCTTCAAGCTGCCGTTGGAATACCTCAATCTCATCCAAATCGCCGGCGACCACGCAGAGCCCCGGGTAATTGACGGCGGCAATCTCCAATTTGTCGCCCTGTAACCGCTGACGCAGCGACTCTTCATCCATCAGCACGGCAAGCATTGCGCCAGCCGGCAGCGCTTGTACCAGTTTGCCGCGTAACGCCACCGCGCGCAGCGCATCTTCCAGGGAGAACACGCCGGCAATACACGCTGCGACATATTCGCCAACGCTGTGGCCTATCATGGCATCGGGTTTGATCCCCCACGACATCCATAATTGCGCCAGACTGTATTCGACAATAAATAGCGCAGGCTGCGTAAACTGGGTTTCATTAATACGGTTTTTTCTTAATCCTTCGTCGCCTTGGAAAATTATCGACAATAAATTTACGCCCAAGATCGGGTCCAAATAGCGACAGCAGCGATCCATCACTTCGCGGAATTTCGGGTAAGTGGCGTACAGCTCACGGGCCATATTGATGTATTGGTTGCCCTGGCCGGGGAACATAAACACCACGGCCTTATCGCCTTTCGTCAACGTTGAAATATTGGCGGACGGCTGGTTCAATTTCTCCAGTAACGTTTCACGATCCTGCCCTACGACGACCGTGCTGTGCGCAAACGGCTGGCGGCCCACCTGTAGCGTGTAGGCGACATCGCCAAGATTGACGTCCTTGTTTTCAACCAAGAAATCGTGCATACGTTGTTTCATCGCTTCCAACGCAGTTCGGCTCTTCGCCGAGAATGGCAACATAACCAAGCCATCATGGCGAGTGCTTGGCTCCGTTCGCGGCGGAGCCTCAAGAATGACACAGGCGTTCGTCCCCCCTACGCCAAACGAATTCACCAATGCACGATGCGGTTCGTCAGAACTCGCCAGTTTGCTCAATTCGGTATTCATCACAAACGGGCTGGTTTCAAATGCAATATTGGGATTTGGCGAAATATAATGCAGTGAAGCAGG
The DNA here is from genome assembly GCF_057808395.1 of Serratia sp. TSO36. Taxonomy (NCBI): domain Bacteria; kingdom Pseudomonadati; phylum Pseudomonadota; class Gammaproteobacteria; order Enterobacterales; family Yersiniaceae; genus Serratia; species Serratia sp. TSO36. The sequence goes on from NZ_JBJZOU010000027.1 coordinate 41,483, forward strand.
AAGGTCCCCTTTCTCCAATGCCAATGACGCCTTAATTAAGCTCGCCATGCCGGAAGCAGCATCCGTATGCCCGATATTCGTTTTTACCGAACCCAGCCGGCAATATTGTTTTCTGTCGGTAAATTCACTGAACGTCTGGCTGAGCGAAGTGAACTCGATAGGATCCCCCAACGCAGTCGCGGTGCCATGCGCCTCGACGAAACTGATGGTATCCGGATGAACCTGCGCGTTGTCGAACGCCTGTTTCGCCACCGAAATCTGGCCTTCGATACTTGGCGCGGTATAGCCCGCCTTCAGATTGCCGTCATTATTAATCGCCCCGCCTTTCAATACCGCATAGATATGGTCGCCATCACGCAATGCGTCACTCAAGCGCTTCAATATGACAACGCCGGCTCCGCGACTGAATACGGTGCCATTGGCACGAGAATCAAAAGCATAACAACGCCCATCCGCGGACTCCATTCCGCCTTGCATGTATTGGTAGCCACGGCGTTCAGGGGTATCGAGGGAAACGCCACCGGCGACTATCAGATCGCTTTCCCCATTCAACAGACTATTAATACCCATCACCACGGCGACCATCGCGGTAGAACACGCCGTTTGCACATTAACGCTGGGCCCTTTTAAATTCAGCTTGTACGACACCCTGGTGGTAACATAATCTTTATCGTTATTGGTCACCACTGAAGCACCGCTCACGTACTTTTGCACATCAGGATGCGTATTGACTTTATTCAAATGCCACGCAGTACCGGTTCCGCCAAAGACGCCGACTTTACCGGGATAGGTACTGGGTACATAACCCGCATCTTCAAATGCATGCCAGCTGCATTCCAAAAATACCCGATGTTGAGGATCCATAATTTCCGCATCACGAGGTGTGATATCGAAGAAATTGGCGTCAAAATATTGCGCATTACCCAAGATGCCTCTGCGACGAATATAGTTTGACGAGGCGATCATTTCCTCTTCAATGCCGCTGGCTCTAAGCTCCTCTTCAGTGAACGTACTGATCGTTTCTACACCATCTAGCAGATTTTTCCAGAACATTGCCTTATCTTCTGCACCCGGGAAGCGCGCAGACATTCCCACGATAGCGATATCCCTATCACGGCACGTTGTTTGATATTTCATCTTTACCTCACCATGTGTAGCACAATTAAAATTAATAAATTATTTGTTTTTTCCTAATAGCTCAGCATTTTTCTCTGCAATGCGTTGACTTAGCATCTGTACGGTTGGGTATTGGAATAAATCCATAATGGTAATGGGCGTGGAAAACTTATCTTTTATTTCCCTGTGTACTTTAGACATCAATAACGAATTACCTCCAGCGTCAAAGAAATTATCTTTCGTTGACAGCTCCTTGTTTTTTAAAATCGTTCTCCATACAGAAATGATTTGCGCTTCTATATCAGAACTCATCTTGCTTTTTATATCAACCATCTCTCTCTCTCCTTTATTTTCATGCGAACTAAGGTTAGATTTATCGACTTTGCCATTTGGATGAATCGGCATCTTATCCAATGAAATAAATCTGGAAGGCAGCATAAAGAAGGGCAGAGACTTCGCCAAAGCGCTCTTTACCTCCTGAACATTAACAGGCTGTTGATGACGAGAAACATAAAATGCAGATAGCGTTGGTATTTTATTATTTTGGTTGAACTCTACAATAACGGCGGCATGCGATATCTGGGGCAAAGCCTGCAAATGCATTTCGATTTCAGCCAGTTCAATCCGATGCCCACGAACTTTTACCTGATCATCAACCCTGCCGATAAATTCCAAGACATTGTCATCAAGGCATTTGACCAAGTCGCCGGTTCGGTACATTTTATGATTTTCGCCCGGGATAAAAGGATCTTTGACGAAACGCTCGAGGGTCAACGTTTCAGCATGCAGATACCCCTTGGCCAGAATGTCGCCGCCCAAATAAAGCTCACCGCAGTTTCCGGGCTGAACAGGTTTAAGCGCGTTGTCCAACACATAGGCGCGCGCATGGGGAATCGGCCGTCCTATGGGAACCATGCCCTCTCCCTGCTCTGGCAAGCACGGCCAATGGCAGGCAAAAATAGTCGCTTCCGTCGGCCCATACAGATTGTGGATCTGCCCGGAGAACTGACGGCTCAAATCGTCGACCAAACTCTGCGGCAGCGCTTCGCCACCGGCGAAAATATGCGTTAAAGTTCGACAATCGCCCACCACATCGGCATCAACGATAATGCGTAACGCAGTGGGTACAAATTGGGCAACGGTAACCCGGTGGCGGCGAATGAAATTTGCCATTAGCAGGGGATCATATTTCATTTCCTCATCGATCAGCGCGCAGCTTGCGCCAGTCATCAAAGGCCAAAATATTTCCCAGACAGAAACATCGAAACTGAAGCTGGATTGGTTCAGTACCACATCATGCTGGCACAGATTGAACGCAGCCTGCATCCATTTCAAATACTGTACAACCGTGCGATGACTGACCATCACCCCCTTCGGCTTACCGGTTGATCCGGACGTATACATGACATAACAGAGATTGGACCCACTGACTTTCGGCAAAGCCGATGCCAAAGGTAAAGTGAGGTCCAGGCGCGTGATGTCCAACCATTCGCAACGCTGGGAGGCGTCTTTCAACGCCTGATCCAGAACACCGCTCGTAATGACCAGTCTCGTACCAGCATGGTCAATCATGTATGCCAGACGGTTAACAGGATAATATGGGTCCAATGGCAAATAGCAGGCGCCTGCCTTGAGTATTCCTAATAAACTGATAACCAGATCCATTCCCTTATTAAGGTAAACGCCGACGATATCCCCTGGTTTTATCCCATGACTAATTAATCGCTCCGCCAATGCATCCGTATATTGGTCCAGTTTTTGATAGGTCAGTGCGTTATTATCACATCGCAACGCCACCAAATCCGGCGTAGCATTACTCTGCCATTTAAATCTAGCATGAATAATATCTTCAGATACCATGATCTGAACCTCTAATTTATATTGTATTGTTTGAAAGTAGATTTCTTAAAAAACAGGATGCATCAAAGAGTCATTCTTTCAATTATCCCGATATATTCTTTTGACAGCCGTATCACTTCATCTTTTTTTAGCGCTGCCATATGATAGTTAAAGCAAACATTTAGACATTCTCCTTCATGAATAGACAATGTCATATCGACTTTTGCGAAGTCGCTTTCTACCGCTTTGACGTCAATATCAACTCCACCACAATTGACCGGTGATGGCATCGCACTTAAATAGTTAAAACAGACCGGCGCATACAAGAGATCCATCCAGCCATGCGCGCGAATGTCACTATTCAAAATATCATAAGGTATCGTTTGATTTTCCAATAACCCATACACTCTTTTTCGACAACGATCTAAAAGCGATCCGATATCATCTTCAGGACTGCACTTATCGTAATAAGTCACTCTATTTACGAAACAACCCAACAGCGAGGTTTCTTCATAAAGCATGCGATTGGAGACAGGGATGCCAATTGGCACATGGCGATAACGCGTAAAAGTATTTAGCAACACATTGAATGCCGTCAGCATACAAACAAAAACTGTGGTTTGGTGGCTTCTCGCAAAGGCCATGAGCGATTGCGTCAACGCTTTCGAGATCGTAAACCACACATTTTTTCCTTCCAACGTATCTCGGGGGGAGAACAGGGAAGCATCTGCGCCGGTCTGTACGTAATGAGCAAAAGTTTCCAGCCAAAATTCTCTTTCCTGCGGGTAGCGCGTCGGCTGGATGCACTGCTGTTGCCAGCAACGATAGTGCTGATACCCCTTGCCTTGGCCTAGCTCAAAGCCACGATCGCCCGCGCGGTAGGCCTGAAAATAAGCAATGAATTGCTTGAAGAATAAACCGATAGAGTCATGGTCAAAAACGGTGTGGTGGACCTGTAGCAAGAGAATGTGCCGGCTCGCCGATAGGGACATGAACCGGATATGAATGAGCGGCATGAGTTCAAGATCCATCTCGGGTACGCCGGCGGCGGCCAACAGCCCTTCGTCGCTCAGCTCATCGAAAGTGCAGATCTCCGCCGCGCACTCCTGGCGCACGATCTTCAAATCCGACGCGGGATAGTCTCCCTCACTGCAACTAACGTTGTTTAGATTAAAGCGACTGCGCAATACTGGATTATTCTTCAAGATCTGCTGAATACTCCACTCCATGGCGGAAATATCCAGCGGCCCACCGAAGGCCAACCTAAACGCAATCTGATAAGCGCCAGGCGCCGGGCTGATTTGATCTAAAGTTAAAAAATAGCGCTGTTCACTAGAGATAGACGGGAGCCTAAAATCATTTTCAAGCACAACCGGGTCAGTATCATTGACATAGTAAGGCACGATAAACGATAGCAGATGAGGCGTTGCATTATCGAAAAACAAGGTGTAATCAATATCGCTAAATAATCGGCGCTTAATTAATTGCCTTATCTGAATCACCTGCAACGAACCGCCACCCAGATCAAAGAAATTATCATCTGCGCCTAAGTCACAGAAACCTAATGCCTCCTGGAATATATCAATGAGTTCTTGTTCCAATTCGTTGGCGGCGGGACGAAAAGCATAACTCAGCGCAGGGCGTGATGGAACGGGTTGGGGCAATCGCTGGAGGTCCAGTTTTCCGTTAGGAAGTTTTGGCATGGTTTCGACAAAAATAAAGTGCGAAGGAATCATGGCTGCCGGTAACGTCAAACGCAAAAAATTCCTGATTTCGTTCGCCGAAATAGTCCCCTCAGATTCCGGAACCAGGTAAGCGATCAATCGTATGCCCCCCGTGCTTTCCTCTGTCTTCCGCACCAAGGCGTGTCTAATTCTGTGATCTTCACGTAAGGCGATTTCAATCTCTTCCGGATCGATTCGCACTCCATTTATCTTGATCTGGCGGTCGATGCGCCCCAGATAGACAATCTCGCCATGCGAATTGAATTTTCCCAAATCACCGGTTCGATGGCCACGATAGCACGCATGATCGATTTCCTGCGTAAAGAAACGTTGGTGAGTTAATGTATCGCGATTGAGGTAACCGCGCGCCACGCCTTCCCCAACAATACAGATTTCCCCACACTGATCGCCGCTGACAGGTGAACAGTCATCATCAACAATCAGTATTTTACTGCCTCGCAATGCCTTACCCAGAGTGACCGCCTTCCCTTTTTCCAAACGAGCGAAAGAGCCGTTTGCCGTCGTTTCCGTAGGGCCGTATAGGTTATACACCGTTGCGTCTGGACATTGCGCAAAGGTTCGCTCTTTTAGATCAAAGGGAACCGGCTCACCGGAAAGAAATACGGTTGTTGGTAAACGCGACGCGCCGCCTGCTTGACGATCGTAGCGCAGCAACGCATCCCATACCGTCGGCACACAATAAAGCGCTCCTGAAGGATGTTGTTCGTACCAAGTCAGCAATTTTTCAGGCTCATGCAAAATATTGGCAGGTAAAATATGCAACGTATCGCCACGCAGCAAAGGGGCATAAAGTTGCGTAACCGCAGCAGCAAAACTCAAGGTTGAAGTCAGCGGTAATACTGCCTGAGTTTCAGGCCAAAGTGCTTGGTTGAACCAATCCAGGTAATAACTCAAATTCCCGTGCTCAATGACAACCCCTTTTGGTAACCCGGTAGAGCCTGAGGTATACAGCACATAAGCGATATCCGTTTTCTGTACCACGGGCAGGCTTATCGTAGCCGGCATATCTGCATAGGCGATATCCTCTAACGCCAACGTAGAAGGGAAATTTTTTCCTATCCCCGTTTTACGCATGATGGAAACCGTGGTCAGCAACAAAAAGGCTGCAGCGTCATCGAGAATTTTTAATACTCTCTCGTTAGGCAAAAAATCTGATAAGGGAATATAGGTGTAGCCCGCTTTGAGAATTGCCAACAGCACCACAGGCATCATTAGACCTGGCTCCAGATAGACAGCAATTCTTCCTCGTGGATGCATCGGATATTTTGATAATAAATAGCGCGCTAGTAGATTGGACTGGTATTCAAGCTGGGCATAACTCAACGTTTGCTCGCCAAAAACGACTGCACGCTTAGCCGGTCGTTGGGTTGACCACGTCGAAATGGGTTCAAAAATAGGCTTTCTGTCATTCATAACAGCTCCTTCCATATTTTCCGCCTAAACTCAACAGTAAAATCCAAAGAAACTCAGGTTCAAACCTCGGTATGTTTTTTGATCAAAAAAATGCCCGAAGGTTGGCCATCAGATTCTTAATAAAGCTGGCGTTTTTTTTGCAATCAAAAGACAGTCATTACGACAACTGACATATGCAGAGGAAAGCATGATCGCGCAGTCTTGCCACGATTCATCTGAAATTTAAAATAACCTAGCCTATTTAATATCTCTAAATAGTTATAATTATGGATAATTCCTACTGAATGATTACGTCAAGTAATTAGTTAGGAATAATAATACCATGAGAATGATACTCAAAGACCAAAATGATTCAATTTGTAAAATATAAAAATTTTCGCATGATTAATCTGATTAAAATTTAACCGATATAATCGCAATAAGTTGATTTTAAAAAAAAATAAAAAAACAACTTAATCAGAAAGCATTTGTTACATATGATATTTACTTTTGATTTTTTTGGCATTTGACAGAAGATAAAGTTAAACAAACATAAACAAATTGCGGTGTGAAACTCACTTTTAGAATAGGGGTATAAATATAAAACCGTGATGCAATCGACATTTTATCAAATCGTCTAAACAATTATTTTTGTAATTATTAACATATCAATATCTGGGTATCGAGATAAAATCGTCGCATATATTCTCACTGTTAATGCATAACCATGTTACTGACGGGTGATAATTCAACGTTCCCTTTGTATTACCCCTTTCCTTGTCGCTACATGATCAATCCTGCTTCAATGCTCACTTCACAGGACGTGACAGCGTTTGCGCTCAAAACCACCCGCACGGATGGCCATGCCCTTATGGCCGCTAATGCTTACTTATTCCCGCAGGAGATTCCCGTTATTTACTCCGTATATTACGAATAAATATCCAAAATCTGGCGGCAGGTTTTAAAACATTTTAGAACGTTTCGTCACGCTCATTCAGGTGTAGCCAACGCTGAACTTAACAACAGCGAACAAATGATAAAAGATATCCGCTATTAACACCGAAAATGGTCTACTCTGAGCGTTAATTTTCCCTATAGATTGCGAGCCGGAATGCATGCCCAGAACAGCCAAAGCCGTTGACGTCCCCGCCCTCGGCGAGCTCGATCGTCAGGCGGGTCAACTTAGCCACCAGCTGGCGCAGGCCCTGCGCCAGGCCATCCACCGGGGCGATCTGAAAGCGGGCGACCTGCTGCCTTCGACGCGTCGGCTGTCGGCGGCGCTGAATCTGGCGCGCGGTACGGTATTGGAAGCATTTGCTCAGCTGACGGCGGAAGGCTTTCTCGAACCGCAGCCCGGCTCCGGCACCCGGGTCGCTCACTATCAGGCGCCGCGCCGCACGCCGCACGCCAAGGTGCAGGCGAGCCCGACGGTAGCGGTGCCGCTTTCTTCACAGGCGCAGCATCTGGCGCGCTTTGCCGCCCAGGCGCGGGCGCTGCCGCCGGTGCCGTTCACCGTCTCGGTGCCGATCGGCGATACCGCGCCCGACGATATCTGGCGGCGGCTCGGCAACCGCATCCGGGCGCGCGGCCCCGGCGCCCCGTCGGGCTATGGCGATCCGCTGGGCGCGTTGCCGCTGCGCGAAGCCATCTGCGACTATGTGCGCCGTTCCCGCTCGGTAAACTGCACGCCGCAGCAAATCCTCATCACCTCCGGCACCCAGCAGGGGCTTTACCTGGCCGCGCAGATCCTGTTGGACGCCGGCGACAGCGCCTGGGTCGAAGATCCCGCCTACGCCGGCATTACCGCCATTTTCGACAGTCTGTTTCGCGATCGGCGCATGATTAGGGTGCCCGTCGCCGACGACGGCATCGACGTCGCCGCCGGTATCCGTCTGGCCGCCGACGCCCGCGCCGCCTTTGTCACGCCGTCCCATCAATATCCGCTGGGCATGCCGATGAGCATGGCGAAAAGAAGCGCCCTGTTGGGCTGGGCCAAAGAGCGGCAGGCCTGGATCGTGGAAGACGACTACGACAGCGAGATGCGCTACGCCGGCCACCCGTTCCCTTCGCTGCAGGGGCTGGCGCCCGAGCGAACGCTCTATCTCGGCACCTTCAGCAAGGTGCTGTTCCCTTCGCTGCGGCTGGGTTACGCCATCGTGCCGCCGCCGCTGGTCGACGCCTTTTGCGGCGCCAGGATCCTGATGGATCGCCATCCGCCCAGCGCGGATCAACACGTGCTGGCCGCCTTTATCGCCGAAGGGTATCTCGACCGGCATATCCGCAAAATGCGCGGCGTCTACGCCGAGAAACGCCGGGTGCTGATCGAGGCGATCAACACGCATATCCCCGCCGAATTGGGGAGGGTGCAGCCCTGCGATCAGGGCATGCACATGGTGCTGTGGCTGAGGAAAGATCTCGACGACGTGCAGGTCGCCCAGCAGGCCAACGAAGCCGGATTGGCGCTGCGGGCGGTATCGCCGATGTATGCGCCCGGCCACGGTGAGCCGGGTCTGGTGCTGGGGTTGGGCGGTTACGATGACCGCCAGGTGCAGCAGGCGGTGGAACGGCTCGGCGAGGTGATCCGCGCCTGCGCCCGCCACGGGGCCTAGCGAGAAAAGCGCTTGGCGCCGAACACGCAAACCACCACGCCGGCCATCACGGCGATCATCATCGGCTGGACGGTTTCCTGCAGCAGCCAGCCCGCCAGCGCCAGGCCGAAGAACGGCTGCAGCAGCTGCAATTGCCCGACGGCGGCGATGCCGCCCTGCGCCAGGCCGCGATACCAGAAAATAAACCCAATCCACATGCTGAACACCGAGACGTAAACCAGCGACAGCCAGGCGGCGCCGCTGACGGCAGGCCAACCGGCCGGCGCCGCCAGCCAAGTGGCCGCCAGCGTCAACGGCAACGCCGCCACCAGCGCCCAGGAGATCACCTGCCAGCCGCCGATCCGGCGCGACAGCACCGCCCCTTCGGCATAACCCAGGCCGCACAGCAGCACCGCACCGATCATCAGTGCATCCCCCTGCCAGCCGCCGCCGCTCCCCTGGCTTAGCGCGAACGCCCCCACCAGCACGGCACCGACGCCTGAAAAAGCCCAAAAAGCAGGCTTGGGCCGTTCTCCGCCGCGCAAAACACCAAAACCGGCGGTCGCCAGCGGCAGCAGGCCGATGTACACCAGCGAATGCGCCGAGGTGGTGTGCTGCAGCGCCAGCGCCGTCAGCAGCGGAAAACCGATGACCACGCCGAGCGCCACAAACAGCAGCGGCGGCAAATCGGCCCGCGTCGGCCGCGCCTGCCGGGTGATCAGCAGCGCACACAGCGCCAGCAAGGCGGCGATCGCCGCCCTGACCGCCGTCAGAAACAGCGGATCGAGCTCCAGCACCGCCACTCGCGTGGCGGGCAGCGAGCCGCTGAAAATCATCATGCCGAGGAAGCCGTTCATCCAGCCCTGGGCCGAATGCCCGGCGGCGGGATGTGCAGGGGTAACAACGAGAGTTTTTTCAGACTGACTGTCCGTCATGTGAACGCTCCGCACGCCTGAGGCATACCGAAATCGGCAACCCGCGAGGCGATGTCATAGTGAAAGAGAACATCGTTCCCCGGCGTTGCTTGCCGGGGCCAGGTTCTATTTTTCAGATAAAGCGGTTCACAGACAGGTCCAGATAGCGAGATTTTCACTGTGCCGGTTAGCAAAGCGCGCCGCTAACGCCAAAGAAGGGCGTTTTTCGGGCTGTCCTTGGCCGTTTGGCGGCTCTGCCTGCGGGGTATCATGGACTTTTATGCGTTTTTGCAGAACAGGACAAGGTGCGGTGCCGTGGTGAAACCCTTCTTACGCAGTGGCAGTTTGGATGATGTGCTGGCTTTAGGCGAAAACGGGCAACCGGTCTACGCCTGCGCGCAGCAGCTGCGGGAAACCCTGCGTCTTCGCCGGCAGCAGCAGGCCGCCGACTGTCTGGCGATCCCCCAGCCGAACGAAAGCGGCACCCGCATCGACTGGTATGCGCCCTTCCCCGGCAAGGTCACCTCCTGGCTGGCGGCGAGCGACACCCAGCGCGCGCAGGCGGTGCGCCACCTGGAACACTGCCTGACGATCTTCCGCAGCCTGACGGAACAGGCCCAGGCGACCGATCACCCCAGCCATCGCCTGTTCGGCGCGCTGCTGGCCAAAGCGATGCACATGCCCGACCCCAACCACGTTTACCTGGTGGACGATCGGCCGGTGCTGACCTTCTGGGGCTTTATCAAGCCGCAGGCGCAGAGCCCGGACGATCCGTTGGCCTGCCTGCGCCCGATCGAATCGGAAGTGGAAAAACCGGCGCCGATCGCCGCCGCACCGCGCAAGCCGGCCGTTGCCGAACCGGTAAAACCGGCCCCGGCCGCCGAGCCTGAACCGGCGCCCGCCCCGGCAGCGCCTATCGAATCCCCTGCCGTCGTTCGCCCGCGCCGGCGCTACGCTCTCTGGCTGTTGCCCGTACTGCTGCTGGGCAGTGCGGCGCTGGCCGCCTGGCTGCACCGCTCGCCGCCGCCGCAACCGGCGAGGCCGGCGGAGGTCCAGCATCCGGCGCCGCCGGAAAAAACCGCCGCGCCGTTGCCCAAGCTGCGCTTGCCGCTGGCGCACGCGACGCTGATGCCGCCGCCACCGGCGCCGGTTATCCCGCAGCCGCTGGACAAACATGCGCTGGTGCTGCCGCCCGAGGCGGTGAAGGCCGGCTCCACCCGTTTCCTTAATGGCAAATGGCGTGCCACCGTGGCGCTGAAAGACCCGATCACCGGCAAGCGCCCCAGCCTGCAATACCGTCTGAACGGCGGCAAAGGCAGCGCCGTTATCGCCTACGGCGACGGCGTCAGCTGCCGGGTGGCGGTCGAAGCCGGGCTGATGCAGTCCGGCAATCTGGTGATCAACAGCCGCACCAAGGCGCGCTGCAGCGACGGCAGCCGCTACCAGATCCCGGAGATCGTCTGCCGCCAGGGCGAAACCGGCGCGGCGGAGTGCACCGGCCGCTACGATGCGGACACCACCTATCCCATGACGTTCAAGCGCGAGAGTAAATGATGCTGGCACCCCTTACGGACTACAAACACGGCATTACGCTGATTCAGGACAGCGGCATTCAGTTTCTGGATTTTGCCCTGACGCCGCTACTGGACGCCGAGTTTCCCGGCAAATTCGTGCGCAAGACCGCCAGCGGCCCGCTGCTGCGCCTACAATGGGAGGCCGAGAGCGGCAAATACCAGCTGCCGGCCGTGGGCGACCAGGCCGCCGAAGTGGTGCGGCCGGAGTTCAGCTATCCGCTGCAGCAGTCGCTGCACCTGCTGGATAAGCTCTGGTTGCCACTGCCCTGCTTGCGCCACACCCCGGCGGGCCTGTTCTTGTCGGGCCCGGACAACTGGGCGCGCCTGCAGGTGGTGCAATTGGATGAACCGGATCAGGACGGCAACCTGCTGCGCGTGGTGCTGGCCTTCGACACCCGCGCCGCGGCGCCCGGCCAGGAGGCGCTAGCGCCGGGCGAAAGCGATCTCGGCACCGATCTCCGTTTCGCGCTGGCGCACCGCAACCACGAGCTGGGCGAGTTCCTCGATCTGACCTGGGTGGACGGCTGGCTGCGCGAGGCGTTCAGCCAGCGCGCCGCCGAGCGGGAACAGCGTGCCGAAGTGGAGATCAACGCCGGGCTGAAAACCTTCGAGTATCAGGCGCACTACCTCAATCTGTTGCACATGCTTGGCCATCAGCTGGCGGTGCCGCAGATAAAGATGGTGGCGGCGACGCTGCAGCAGCCGGCGATCGACGTCGATCTGGTGCTGGACGTCGGCAACTCGCACACCTGCGGCGTGCTGGTCGAGGATCATCCGGAGGAGAGCAACGGCCTGAAGCAAACCTACGAACTGCAGCTGCGTTCGCTGTCCGAGCCGCACCGCGTCTACAACGAACTGTTCGAGAGCCGGGTGGAGTTTTCTCGGGCCGGCTTCGGCAAGCCGCATCTGTCGTTCCAGAGCGGGCGCGACGACGCCTTCCAGTGGCCGTCCATCACCCGCGTCGGCCGCGAAGCCGCACAGCTGGCGCAGCGGCGAACGGGCCATGAAGGCACTACCGGCATTTCCAGCCCGCGCCGCTACCTGTGGGACGAGGAGCGCTATGCGCCCGGCTGGCGCTTCAACGAGCAGCACGAGCCGATGGCCGCCGCCGCGCCGTTGACCACCCTGATCAACGACGAAGGCGTGCCGCTGTCCGCCCTGCCGACGGCGCAACGGCTGCCGGTGTTCGCCGCCCATTACAGCCGCAGCGCGGTGATGACGCTGATGCTGAGCGAGCTGCTGGCGCAGGCGCTGATGCAGATCAACAGCATCGCCCAGCGCAGCCGCATGCCGAACGCCGCCGCGCCGCGCCGTTTGCGCGCCATCATTCTGACGCTGCCTTCGGCGATGCCGAAACCGGAGCGCGAGATCTTCCGCCGCCGCATGCAGGAGGCGATCGGGCTGGTGTGGAAGGCCCTCGACTGGCACCCGCAGGATGCGCCGTTCGACGGCGCGCACGCCCGCTTCCCGGCGCCGCAGGTGCAGATGGAGTGGGACGAGGCCACCTGCGGCCAGATGGTCTATCTGTACAATGAAACCCAGGTGAACTTCGCCGGCCGCACCGACGCCTTTTTCGCCGCCATGGCCCGGCCCGACCGGCCGCTGGCGCCGGATGAGCAGGCGGGCAAAACGCTGCGCATCGCCTCCATCGACATCGGCGGCGGCACCACCGATCTGGCGATCACGCACTATTCGCTCGACGACGGCGTGGGCAACAACATCAAAATCAACCCGCGCCTGCTGTTCCGCGAGGGCTTTAAAGTCGCCGGCGACGATATCCTGCTGGACGCCATCCAGCAGTTTATCCTGCCCGCCGTGCAGCAGGCGTTCGAAGCCGCCGGCGTAAGCGCCGCCCCGGCGTTGATGGACAGGCTGTTCGGCAACGAAGGGCGTATGGACGGGCTTTCCACCCTGCGCCAGCAGGCCGCGCTGCAGATTTTCATGCCCGCCGGGCGCGCGCTGCTCGGCGCCTATGAAGAATACGACCCGCTGGACAGCCGGGCGGAAATCGCCGCCAGCCTGGGCGATTTGCTGCCGCAGCCGCCGACGCCGCAGGTGCTGGCGTTTATCAACGGCGAGGTGCAGCGCGAAGCCGACAGCGACGCCTTCGAGATTCTGCACACCCCGCTGGTGATCCGCCTGGCCGATCTGCACGCCGCCTTCTTGTCCGATCGCATCGGCATCGGCCGCTGCCTGCGCCTGCTGGCCGAGGTGGTGGCGCTGTATACCTGCGACGTGCTGCTGTTGACCGGTCGCCCGGCGCGTTTCCCCGGCGTGCAGGCGCTGCTGCGCCACCTGCAGCCGCTGCCCGCCAGCCGCATTCTGCCGCTCGAGGGCTACCACACCCGCAGCTGGTACCCGTTCAACAAACGCGGTCGCATCGACAACCCGAAATCCACCGCCGCGGTGGGCGCCATGCTGTGCCTGTTGGCGATCGACCTGCGGCTGGAGAGCTTTTACTTCAACGTCGGCGATTTCCAGCCCTACTCCACCATTCGCCACCTGGGCATGCTGGACGGCAACAACATGCTGGCGGACGATAACGTCTATTACCGCGACATCGATCTGGATCGCGCCGACTTCGCGCTCGACCCCGCCGGCAGCTTCCAGCTGCGCGGCCCGCTGCGCCTGGGCTTCCGCCAACTGGACAACGAACGCTGGCCGGCCTCGCCGCTCTATACGCTGACCATCAATGACGCCCAGCTGGCGCGCAAACTGGCCGGCGACGCGGTGATCACCCTGCGGCTGGCCATTACCGCCAGCGCCGAACAGGGCGCGGAAAGTGTCAGGATCGCGCAGGCGTTGCTGGCCGACGGCAGCCCCGTCCCGGCGCACCATCTGCAACTGAAACTCAATACCCTGGCTGCCAGCGCCTCCGGCGCGACCCACTACTGGATAGACAGCGGGAGCATTTACCCACGATGAAAGCTATCACTACCGCCCAATCGGCCCCGAACCACGCACTCAGCGCCGGCATTCTGCAGGCGATCGCCTGGGTGGACGCCGCGCGCCGGCAGTCCACCCGTTTGGAACGGGAAGCCGATCGCCTGACGCTGCGCCTGCGCCGTTGCCATAACCGCGCGCTGCAATTGGCGAAGGCGCAACCTGAGCAAGTCGCTATCGGCCTGTACGGCCACAACGCCGCCGCCAAGGCCCACCTGCTGGCGGCGCTGGCTCCCGGCGCAGAAAGGCTGCACGGCGACGCCGCGCTAGCGGTGCGTTACTGCGCCACCGCGCCGACGCCGTCCACCGAGTATCCTCTCGCCCTCGCGCTGCTCGATGAAGCGCAGTGGCTGGCCATCACGCTCGACGCCGCCGCGATGGGCGGCTTCCGGCTGGACTGGGACGCCCGCGCGATCGCCGGCCATCTGCAAGCGTTGGCGCGTCACCGCCAAGCCATCGGCCTCGACGGCCTCAGCGACAGCGATGTGCTGGCGCTGTGGGATAGCCAACGCCGCCACGGCGACAAGGGGCAACAGACGCTGGACAGGCATTTCTGGCCGCAGGCCGTGGCGCTGGCGCCGCAGCTGAGCATCGACGATCGCGCGCGCCTGTTTGCGCCGCTGTGGGGAGAGGAAACGACGCTGACGGCGCATTATCGCCAGCTGGCGCACACGCTGCATGCCCTCGGTGGCAGCCGACAGGTTCATGCTCCGCACCGCGCCTTACCGCTGCTGACCGCGAGCGCCGCAGCAGAAAACGCCGCGATCGTCGTGATGGCCGAACACGGCGGTGAACGGAAGATCGCGTTGAGCGATCTGACCTGGCTGACCGCCGAAGTCACCACCGTTCTGCCGCAGACGGCGCAGGCGGGCCTGCCCGCCGACGTGGCGCTGATCGACCTGCCCGGCAGCCGCGCCTGCCCGCAGGCGGAACCGACGCAGCGGCTGCAACAGGCGAAACGCGCCCATTTGCTGACCCGCTGCGCAGACGGCCTGCACGCCAACCTGCTGCTGGTGGCCGATGCCGCCGCCACGCCGCAGGACGCCGCCCGCGTCGGCCAGGCGCTCGCCAACTGGGTCAACCAGACTCAGGGAGAAACCCCGGCGCTGCGCCAGCGCCGCAAACCCGGCCTGATCTGGGCGATCACGCCGTTCGATCAACGCGGGGAAGGCAAAGCGCGCCCCGACGACGCCGTACAGCGCCAGGTCGGCGAGCCCGGCGACAGCTGGGCCACGCTGCTGGCGCTGGATGAACAGGATTGCCGCCGCATGGTAAGTTACCTGGCCACCCAGGCGCGCCCGGCCCAGAAGCAAGCGCGCCTGCTCGAACAGCGTGAAGAGTTGCAGCGTGAGCTGACGGAAAGCCTGCTCGGCAACTGGCTCACCGCCGCCGATCCGCACGCGGCGCAGCAACGCGGCCAACAGCTGCTGCGCGCGCTGCAGGCGCAGGCCGGCCGCCACGGCGAACTGCTGGAACGGCTGTTGCCGCAGCGCGATACGTTGCGCCAGCTTTATCAGCAACAGCAGCACGCCGCACCGACCCCGACGACGACGCCTGTACCGTTCGGGCTCGACATCGATCTGTTCGGCGCGCCGGAAACCCCGGCATCCGGCGAGCCCTCCGCGTCGCCCTTTGCCGCGCGGGTATTCGCAGATTGGATCAACCATCTGCGCAGCCTGCCGGACAGCCGCCGGTTGCTGGAGCTGCTCGGCGTCGAAAAGCCGCACCTGGAACTGCTGGTCGATGCGCTGATCGGCGCCGCCTGCCGCCTGCGGCTCGATGATGAGCTGGAACGCGCGCTGTGCGCCGGGGGCCTGCCGGAACAGAGTGAAGATCGGCAAATCAGCCAGGCGCTGGCGATACTGGGCGACTTCGTCGCCTGGCTCGGCTTCCAGCGGCGCGATGCGACAACGCGCCCCGAGAGCCGCGTCAACCCCGGCCAGCCGATCTTTACCCCGCCGCCGCAGCCGGCGGTGGACTGGAGCAGCCAGCAGCGGTTAACCCGGCTGGCGCCGACGCCGACCAAAAACACCGCGTTTTATATCTATGACTGGCTGATCGGCCTGCAAACCCTGCTGGCGGAGAATGCGGCGACGGAAAGCGCGCTCGGCGAGGCGCAGCGCGCGGCGTTGGAAGAGATCGTGGCGACTCTGCGATAAGCGGCGGCTCTGGCAGCAATAGGGGGCGAAAACAGGATAAATCGGGCGTTGCCGATTATGCTGATGAGTAACGCAGCGATTCTGGGAGAAAATCATGCCCCCTTTCAGCCTGAAGACTATCGATCATGTAGTTCTGCGCGTGCGCGATGCGGAAAAAAGCCTGCGGTTCTATACCCAGACGCTGGGTTGCAACATCGCCAAACGGCGGCCCGATTTGGGGCTGGTGCACCTGCGCGCCGGAACGGCCATGATTGATCTGGTCGACGTGAACGGCCAGCTTGGAAAAAAAGGCGGCGACGCGCCCGATCCTCACCGGCAAAATGTCGATCACCTCTGCCTGCGCATCGATCCTTTCAACGAAGTCGAACTGCTGGCCTATCTGCGATCGCAGGGGATCGCCGTCGAGCCCGCTGAATCGCGCTACGGCGCGGAAGGCGACGGGCCGTCGGTTTACTTCAGCGATCCGGACGGCAATCGCATAGAGCTTAAGGGGCCGGCGGCCGATTAAATCACGGTGTGTTCCGGATGTCGGATAATCATAAAATAGCCTTCTAAATCGGCCTAGCCCCTTCACGCTGCTGAACGTTAACGCTCCTGCGCCGCCAACGCCTGGGCGCAGGCCCAGGCAGAGCTCCACGCCCACTGGAAGTTGTAGCCGCCCAACCACCCGGTCACGTCCACCACTTCGCCGATAAAATAGAGCCCCGGCGCCTTGTGGGCTTCCATCGTCTTGGAGGAAAGTTCGTTGGTGTCGACGCCGCCGAGCGTCACTTCCGCCGTGCGGTAACCTTCGGTGCCGTTCGGCTGCACGCGCCAGTTCTGCAACAGCTCCACCAGCGCCGCCTGCTGCGGCGCATTCAGCTGCTTCAGCGTGGCCTCCGGCAGTTGTCCCAGGGTTTGCAAGCACTCCACCAACCGCTTCGGCAATTGCAGCGCCAGGGTGTTTTTCAGGCTTTGGTTCGGGTGCTGGCGGCGTTGATCATCCAGGAAGGCCGCCAAATCCAGCTCAGGAAGTAAGTTAACGCTCACATACTCACCCGGTTGCCAGTAGCTGGACAGCTGCAGCACCGCCGGGCCGGACAAGCCGCGATGGGTAAACAGGATGCTTTCACGGAAGCTGACGCCGTTCTCGGCGGTGATCACCGCCGGCACCGAGACGCCGGACAGCGTCTGCACATGCTCCAGCAGCGGCTTATGCAGGGTAAAAGGCACCAGCCCGGCGCGCGTCGGCAGCACCCTGAGGCCGAACTGCTCCGCCAGCTTGTAACCGAACGGCGAAGCGCCCAGCCCCGGCATGGACAAACCGCCGCTGGCCACCACAAGTGAGCGAGCACTCACTTTTTCACCATTCAGCGCCAGCGAGTAACCATGTTCGGTTTTCTCCACGCCCAGCACTTCGCTGCGCAGGCGCATCGTCACCTGGCCCAGCTCGCACTCTTTGACCAGCAGATCCACCACCTGCTGCGCCGAGTCGTCGCAGAACAGCTGCCCCAGCGTTTTTTCATGGTAGGCGATGCCGTAGCGGTTGATCAGATCGATGAAGTCCCACTGGGTGTAGCGCGCCAGCGCCGACTTGCAAAAGTGCGGGTTGTTCGACAGGTAGGCCGCCGGTTCGGCGTACATGTTGGTAAAGTTGCAGCGCCCGCCGCCGGACATCAGGATCTTGCGGCCCGGTTTTTTGCCGTTGTCGAGCAGCAACACGCGGCAACCGAGTTGCCCCGCCTGCGCGGCGCAAAACATGCCGGCGGCGCCCGCCCCAATCACTACGACATCAAACTGTTCCACCTGAGCCTCACTTATCAAAACCACAATCGCGACAAAAGGGCGCCATATTACGCCGTTTCGCCGCCGGTCACCGCCAAATTCACGGCGGCAGATTGTAAAGCCCCGGCGCCGCCAACGCCATAGTAAGAAAATATTACAGAGGTCAGAGGAGAATAACGCATTGATATTCCATATTTTTGTTATAGGCGCGTCATCATTTCGTCATGTCCAAATCAAAAAAACGTCATATTTTCCTTTTCCCCGGCCCCGGTTGTCACTGATAATGCGCGGCGTTCATGTCCACAAACTGGCGTAACGCTTATGCTGCATTTGTTCGCTGGCCTGGATTTCCATACCGGCCTGATGTTAATTCTCGCATTGTTGTTCGTGTTGTTTTATGAAGCCATCAACGGTTTTCATGATACGGCCAATGCGGTCGCTACAGTTATTTATACCCGCGCCATGCGCTCGCAACTTGCGGTCGTGATGGCAGGTTTGTTCAACTTTCTTGGCGTAATGCTCGGCGGTTTGAGTGTTGCTTACGCCATCGTCCACTTGCTGCCTACCGATCTGTTGTTGAACGTCAGTTCAGCACACGGATTAGCCATGGTCTTCTCCATGCTGTTGGCGGCAATCATCTGGAACCTCGGCACCTGGTATTTCGGTCTGCCGGCCTCCAGTTCCCATACGCTGATAGGCGCAATCATCGGTGTCGGTTTAACCAACGCCCTGATGACCCACACTTCAGTGGTGGATGCGCTTAACGTCCCGAAAATGATTGGTATTTTCCTTTCTCTGCTGTTCTCGCCGCTGGTCGGCATGATGGTGGCGGGAGTGATGGTGTTCGCCTTGCGCCGCTATTGGAGTGGCACCAAGAAACGCCAGCGTATCCACATGACCCCTGCGGAACGTGAAAAGGTCGACGGCAAACGCAAGCCGCCGTTCTGGACCCGTATCGCGCTGATCCTGTCGGCGATTGGCGTCAGCTTCTCGCACGGCGCCAACGACGGCCAGAAAGGCATCGGCCTTATCATGCTGGTGCTGATCGGCGTTGCGCCGGCCGGCTTCGTGGTCAATATGAATGCAACCGGTTATGACATCACCCGTACGCGTGACGCCGTGACCCACCTGCAGCAATATTACCAGCAGCACGGCGACGCGCTGTCGCATGCGGTGTCGTTGACGCCGCTGGTGCCAAGCCCGGATGACGAAGCTGCGCCGAACAAGCCGGCCGAGTTCCACTGCGACAGTTCGCGCGCCATGCCGGCGATCGAGCTGGCTCAGGGCATGCTGACCAACCTGCAAAGCTACGATCAGCTGACGGTTGAGCAGCGCAGCCACCTGCGCCGCCTGCTGATGTGCGTGACCGACACGGCGGATAAAGTCGCCAAGCTGCCGGAAACCTCATCCGCCGACCAGCGCTTCCTGAAGAACCTGCGTCAGGATCTGCTGCAGACCGTCGAGTACGCGCCGATGTGGATCATCGTCGCCGTCGCGCTGGCGCTGTCGCTCGGCACCATGGTGGGCTGGAAACGCGTGGCCACCACCATCGGCGAGAAGATCGGCAAGAAAGGCATGACCTACGCCCAGGGCGTATCGGCCCAGATGACCGCGGCGCTGTCTATCGGCGTGGCGAGTTATACCGGCATGCCGGTCTCCACCACCCACGTCCTCTCTTCGGCGGTTGCCGGGACGATGATCGTGGACGGCGGCGGCGTGCAGAGCAAAACCGTGAAGAACATCCTGTTGGCCTGGTTACTGACCCTGCCAATCTCGATTCTGCTTTCCGGTGCGCTGTATTGGGTTGCGTTGAAGCTGATCTAAGCGATAAGCATCATGAGGAAGGCGGCCGCAGGGCCGCCTTTTTTTTGCCTGCATCAAGGGAAACAGGAAGGCATTAATACCAGATCATCAGCGCTATCAGGCTGATGACCACCAGGCCGCACAGGGCCGAGGTCAGCATGAACTGCCCGCGCACCCGTTCGCAGCGGCGAATAAACTCCGGATCGTGGTGCTCGACATAGCGTTGCGCAAAGATATAGCGCACCAGCCTCAGCTGCTTGCTGGGTTGCCCGTGGGCGGTGAAGAAACCGCCGCCATCGACGTATTGGTACAGCAGCGGATCGCAGCCGCGCAATACCACCAGCAATGCGCGCAGAGAAGAGTAATACCGCACCATGTTTACCACACACACCACACATAAGGCCCAAAACAGCGCGACGGTACTGATCATGATTACCCCCTCAAGGCGTTGTTATCCGCGGCCATCCGCCGGGTCCAACCGCCCTACCTCATTACCCGATACTCTGCTGGAGCTTACCGCTCTCATCCCCTTTTTTGCCTGCACGGGCCATGCCCATAACCCACCGCCTCCAGAGACGTTACCGCACCGCACAGAGAGATTTGCACGGCGTGATTCCACTCAGAGGGGAAATGGTGAGACCCATATTCATCATTGTAGGTTAATGAAACGCAAACTGGCCTGATCAGTGGATAAAATTTACCGCCACGCGCCGAAACGCCCCCGCCGGGGCGTTATAAGTGATAACCGTTCGTCTGCAATTAGTCGTTTTTCCTGGATAGTCTATCCCGCCCCACGCCGCTGATCTTTCCCCCCACGCTGGCTAGACTCAGGTTTCCGTTACGCTCATCCAAGGAAACTGTTATGGCAAACCATTCAATCAAGGGAAAAACCGTCCTGATCGCCGGCGGCGCCAAAAATCTCGGCGGGCTTATCGCGCGCGATTTGGCTGAACAAGGCGCCAAAGCGGTAGTGATCCACTACAACAGCGCCGCCTCCAAAGCCGAAGCGGATAAGACCGTCGCCGCCATCCAGGCCGCCGGGGCGCAAGGCGTCGCGCTGCAGGCCGATTTGACCACCGCGGGCGCGGTCGAGAAGCTGTTCGCCGATGCGGTCGCCGCCGTCGGCAAGCCGGATATCGCCATCAATACCGTCGGCAAAGTGCTGAAAAAGCCGATGGTCGACATCAGCGAGGCCGAGTACGACGAGATGACCGCGGTCAACGCCAAAACCGCGTTCTTCTTCCTGAAAGAGGCGGGCAAACACCTCAACGACAACGGTAAAATCTGCACGCTGGTCACCTCGCTGCTCGGCGCCTTCACGCCGTTCTATGCCGCTTACGCCGGCACCAAGGCGCCGGTGGAGCACTTCACCCGCGCCGCCGCCAAGGAGTTCGGCGAACGCGGTATCTCCGTGACGGCGGTCGGCCCCGGCCCGATGGACACCCCGTTCTTCTATCCGGCCGAAGGCGCCGATGCGGTGGCGTATCACCAAAGCGCGGCGGCGCTGTCGCCGTTCAGCAAAACCGGCCTCACCGATATCGAAGACGTGGTGCCGTTTATCCGCCACCTGGTCAGCGACGGCTGGTGGGTTACCGGCCAAACCATCCTGATCAACGGCGGCTATACTACCAAGTAACGCCGCATGGGGGGCGCGCGTCTGGCGTCCGCCCCCGCCAGGAGGCGCAGCGTAGAGGATATTGCAATGCACATGCTGATGGTCATTGGCGGAGGCGTGGTTCTCCTGGGATTGTTTGTGCTGTTCGGCTGGCTCTGGGGCGCCAGTGCGGCGGGCATGGCGCTGGCGGCAAAAATTTTCGTCCCGGCCTGGTTGCTGATCGCGGCGGTCAATATGTGGGTGGGCGTCGCCCACGCGGGCTACAGCCTGCGGGCGGAGTTGCCGATCCTGCTGCTGGTGTTCGCGATCCCCGCCGCCATCGCCGCGTTCGTATTCTGGCGCCTCGCCCATGTCTGAAAGCGCCGGCGACCTGCTCAACGTGGTGACGCTACTGGGCGCCGCCGTGGTGGCCGTGCCGCTGTTCAAGCGCTTGGGGCTGGGCTCGGTGCTGGGTTATCTGGCCGCCGGTTTGGCGATTGGGCCGTTCGGCTTTGGTTTGTTCAACGATGCGCAGACCATCCTGCACACCGCCGAGCTTGGGGTGGTGATGTTTCTCTTCATCATCGGCCTGGAGATGCGGCCTTCTCATCTGTGGAACATGCGGCGCGATATTTTCGGCCTGGGCAGCCTGCAGGTATTGAGCTGCGGGCTGCTGCTCACCGCCATCGGCATGGCCTTCGGCTTTTCATTGGCCATCTCCTTCATCTGCGGCATGGGATTCGTGCTGACGTCTACCGCGATCGTCATGCAGCTGTTGGGCGAGCGCGGCGACATCGCCAGCCCGCGCGGTCAGAAAATCGTCGCCGTATTGCTGTTTGAAGATCTGATGATTGTCCCGCTGCTGGCGCTGGTGGCGTTCATCGCGCCGGCCGGTTCATCGACGCCGGTATCCGGTTCCGCCTGGGGCGGCATCGCCATCGCCGCCGGTGCGCTGGCCGCGCTGGTGGCGGCCGGCATCTGGCTGCTGAACCCGCTGTTTCGCATTCTGGCGCACGCCAAAGCGCGCGAAGTGATGACCGCAGCCGCGCTGCTGGTGGTGCTCGGCGCCGCTTTGCTGATGCAGGTGGGTGGCCTTTCCATGGCCATGGGCGCCTTTTTGGCCGGCGTGCTGCTGTCGGAATCGACGTTCCGCCATCAGCTCGAAGCCGACATCGAGCCCTTTCGCGGTCTGCTTTTGGGGCTGTTCTTCCTCGGCGTCGGCATGTCTCTCGATCTGGCCGTGGTGGCGCGCAACTGGCCGCTGATCGTCAGCGGCGTGCTGGCGATGATGTTCATCAAAGGCCTGTGTATTTACTACGTGGCCCGGTTGACGAAAAGCTCGCACGGTGATGCTCTCGACCGCGCCGTACTCATGGCGCAAGGGGGAGAATTTGCGTTTGTGCTGTTCGCCGCTGCGCTGGCCAATCAGGTGCTGCCTGCGGAAACCAACGCCAGCATGACCGCCGTCGTGGTGCTGTCGATGGCTTTGACACCGCTGGCGGTGTTGATCCACCAACGCCTGCGCGCCTCGTCCGACGCCTCGTTGGACGGCACGGAACAGCCCACCGGCTTGACCAACAGCGTGCTGATCGTCGGGTTCGGCCGTTTTGGTCAGATCGTCAGCCAGCACGTTTTGGCGATGGGCGCCGATATCGCCATTATCGACCGCGAACCCCAGGTTGCCCGCGACGCGCAAGACTTCGGCTTCAAAGTTTACTATGGCGACGGTGCGCGCATGGATGTGCTGCATGCGGCGGGCGCCGGCCACGCCCGCGCCATCTTGGTCTGCATTGACGATCCGCAAGCCGCCACGCAGATTGTCGAACACGCCAAAACCCACTTCCCGCAGGCCCGCGTGCTGGCTCGCGCTCATGACCGCGAACATGCCATCGCGCTGATCAAGGCCAATGTGGATTACCAAATTCGCGTCACCTTAGAGTCCGCCATGTCTTTCGGGCATGAAGCTATGTTGGCGTTGGGCTCCGATCCGGAAACCGCGGCGGATCTGATGGCCGAGCTGCGGCGCAAGGATGCCGAACGGTTGGCGATGGAGGTGTCCGGCGGCATTTACGCCGGTACATCGATGATTTTGGGCAATGCGCCGACCAAGGCGAAGAAGGAATGACGGGCATGCCGACCCTTTTCCGCCGGCGCAGCGATGCGCTCGCGGCCGATAATCAAACGGCCGATGAGGTGGTGCGGTTTTGGCGAGACGCCGGCGCAGAGCAATGGTTCCGGCAGGATCCGCGCTTCGACCAACGCTTTCGCGCGCGCTTTTTGGGCCTGCATCTGGCGGCGGCCCGGCGTGAACGCGACGACTGGCTTAAGACGCCGGAAAGCGCGCTGGCGCTGATGATCCTGCTCGACCAATTTCCGCGCAACGCTTTTCGCAACACCGCCCACATGTACGCCACCGATCCGCTGGCGCGCCGCTTCGCCCGCATCGCCATTGCGGCGAACTACATGCAGGCCGTCGAGCCTTCGCTGCGCCTGTTTTTTTGCCTGCCGTTCGCCCACTCGGAAAATCTCGCCGATCAGGATCTTTCCGTGGCGCTAAACGCTCAACTGGGGCCAGCTGAACGCGCGCACGCCGAGGGACACCGCGATATCATCCGCCGTTTCGGTCGTTTCCCACATCGCAATCAGCTGCTGTTGCGCGATACTACCACGCAGGAGCAAGCCTTCCTGGAGCAAGGAGGGTTTGCCGGATAACGCCGCAGAATGCTTTAAGCGGCAATAATAAGGACAATAACGGGCGCATCGATGGACAGATTCAATCAATACCGCGTATTCGTGCAGGTGGCGGAGATGGGCAGCTTTATCCGCGCAGCCCATGTGCTGGAGGTGCCGCGCGCCTCGGTGTCCGCCGCCGTGCAACAGCTGGAAACGCAGTTGGGCGTGCGCCTGCTGCACCGCACCACGCGGCAGGTGCGGCTGACAGCCGACGGCGAACAGCTGCTCGAGCGGCTGCGCCCGCTGCTGGCCGAGGTGGAGGATATCGATCAGTCGTTTCAGGCCAGCCAGCGCCAGGCCTCCGGGCGGCTCAGCGTCGACGTGCCGAGCCGCATCGCCCGCCGGCTGATCGCGCCGGCGCTGCCCAGCCTGCTGCGGCGCCATCCCCACCTGCAGCTGGTGCTCGGCTCCGCCGATCGCGCCATCGATCTGGTGCAGGAAGGGGTCGACTGCGCGGTGCGCGTCGGCGATCTGCACGACAGCAGCCTGGTGATGCGCCCGCTCGGCCATATCGCGCTGATCAACTGCGCCAGCCCCGCCTACCTGAGCGAATACGGGCATCCCACTCACCCCGCAGATCTCGTCACCGGCCACTGGCACATCGGTTACGCCTCGCCCAAAACCGGCCGCGAATCCCCCTGGGAATACCTGACCGCCGACGGCCACACCCAGCGGCTCGAACTGCCCAGCCGGGTGGTGGTCAACAACGCCGAGAGCTATATCGCCTGCTGCCGCGCCGGGCTGGGGCTGATGCAAATCCCGCGCTACGACGTGCAACACCTGCTCGACGCCGGTGAACTGGTGGAAGTCCTGCCCGCTTACCGCGCCGCCTCCATGCCGATCGCCCTGATCTATCCCCATCGTCGCCAGCGCTCACGCCGCCTGGCGGTGTTTCACGAATGGTTTGAAAGCCTGCTGCAGCCGCATCTGGAGCGCTGATTGCGCATTTAGCGCTATACTTTGTTTAATAACGCTTATAATTCAAGCGGTCAGACCGGCAGCATCCGCATAATCAATAGGCTTTTACGCCGCGCGGGTGTACAACGAAAGGTATCGGGCGGAGAGATTTTCGATGCGGCGCAGTGTGATCGCCCCAACATATCATTGCGTTATCCGAATGATACTATGGAACCAAAAGCGCAAGGCGGGTAAACGGAACGCCTGCTAACCCTTTTAATCGGCATGTTTATGGAAGGAGTATTCTTATGGCTTACAAACACATACTGATCGCGGTGGACCTATCCCCGGAAAGCAAGATCCTGGTAGAAAAAGCCGTCTCGATGGCGCGGCCGTACAACGCTAAAGTCTCTCTGATCCACGTCGATGTCAACTATTCCGACCTCTATACCGGCCTGATCGACGTCAATCTCGGCGACATGCAAAAACGCATCTCCGAGGAAACCCATCAGGCGCTGACCGAGCTGTCGCAAAACGCCGGCTACCCGATCACCGAGACCCTGAGCGGCAGCGGCGATCTGGCGCAGGTATTGGTCGATGCCATCAAGAAATATGACATGGATCTGGTACTGTGCGGCCACCACCAGGATTTCTGGAGCAAGCTGATGTCTTCCGCTCGCCAGCTGATCAATACCGTGCACATCGATATGCTGATCGTGCCGCTGCGCGACGAAGAAGACGAGTAAAGTAAGCGCTTGCTAACTTAACTGCCCAACGCCCGCGCCCTGCGGGCGTTTTTCATGCCGCCACGCCGATTAATCGCTTGATAATCAACCGCCCTCCGATGATATAGTCGCTAAAGACACAACATCCTCCCCCGGGCATCGCCTATACCCAAATCTATAAGAAATAGCGGGGGAAAATTTAATGCTAAAAGGAGTTATCCATGGAATATGCCGTATCGGTAGAGTCTTTCCTGTCCTCGTTACAGCGCCATAACCCCCACCAGCCGGAATATCTGCAGGCGGTGCGCGAAGTGTTCACCTCGCTGTGGCCGTTTATCGAACGCAACCCGCGCTATCGCGAACAGGCCCTGCTGGAGCGCCTGGTGGAGCCCGAGCGCGTCATTCAGTTCCGCGTCAGCTGGGTGGACGATCGCGGCCAGGTGCAGGTCAACCGCGCCTTCCGCGTGCAGTTCAACTCGGCCATCGGCCCCTACAAGGGCGGCATGCGCTTCCACCCGTCGGTAAACCTGTCGATCCTGAAATTCCTCGGTTTTGAGCAGACCTTCAAGAATGCGTTGACCACCCTGCCGATGGGCGGCGGCAAAGGCGGCTCCGATTTCGATCCCAA
This sequence comes from Serratia sp. TSO36, assembly GCF_057808395.1. Classification (NCBI taxonomy): domain Bacteria; kingdom Pseudomonadati; phylum Pseudomonadota; class Gammaproteobacteria; order Enterobacterales; family Yersiniaceae; genus Serratia; species Serratia sp. TSO36. The sequence continues at coordinate 67,897 of NZ_JBJZOU010000027.1, forward strand.
GGGCAAAAGCCAGGGCGAGATCATGCGCTTCTGCCAGGCGCTGATGACCGAACTGTATCGCCATCTGGGGCCGGACACCGACGTGCCGGCCGGCGACATCGGCGTCGGCGGCCGTGAAGTCGGCTTTATGGCCGGCATGATGAAGAAACTGTCCAACAACACCGCCTGCGTGTTTACCGGCAAAGGGCTCTCCTTCGGCGGCAGCCTGATCCGCCCCGAGGCGACCGGCTACGGCCTGGTGTACTTCACCGACGCCATGCTGCAGCGCCACGGCCTGGGCTTTGAGGGCATGCGGGTGGCGGTGTCCGGCTCCGGCAACGTGGCGCAGTACACCATCGAGAAAGCGCTGGAGCTGGACGCGCGCGTGATCACCGTGTCGGATTCCGGCGGCACCCTGGTGGACGAGGACGGCTTCACCACCGAGAAGCTGGCGCACCTGGCGGAGATCAAAAACCAACGCTACGGCCGGGTGGCGGACTATGCCCGCGAACGCGGCCTGACCTATCTGGCCGGCCAGCAGCCGTGGAACGTGCCGGTGGATATCGCCCTGCCGTGCGCCACCCAGAACGAACTGGATCTCGAGGCGGCGCAAACGCTGATCCGCAACGGGGTGAAGGCGGTGGCGGAAGGCGCCAACATGCCGACCACCATCCAGGCCACCGACGCCTTCCTCGACGCCGGCGTGCTGTTCGCGCCGGGCAAGGCGGCCAACGCCGGCGGCGTCGCCACCTCGGGGCTGGAGATGGCGCAAAACGCCGCGCGCATCGGCTGGCGGGCAGAGAAAGTGGATGTACGTTTACAACATATCATGGCCGATATTCACCACGCCTGCGTGGAATACGGCGGCGAGGGCAAGCAAACCCACTACGTGCACGGCGCAAATATCGCCGGTTTCGTCAAGGTCGCGGACGCCATGCTGGCGCAGGGCGTGCTGTAATCCGCCTTAAAGGTGATCTTGTTCACACATCGATTAAATGCTTCAATGCCGGCCTCTGCGCCGGCATTTTTTTATGCTTTCACGCCATCCAAATGATGCCGATACGTTAAATAAAAGTTAATAATAGGTTATTTATTGCTTCTTAATCGGTAGTAAATTTACCACCACCAAATAATTAAACATTTATTTAACATTAAATATGTCATTATTTTACTTAAATGTGCGCAGATCACATTTCATTAACTTCAGCTACGCCCCCTCTTCCATTCCTTTGTAATCTGCAGCGGTGGAAAAACCGCCACCCCTACAGATAAAAAAAGGTACAGCTAATGAAATTTAACCTCGCATTATTAAATGCATGTGTGGTTTCTGCGTGCATGTTATCGACAACACCTGTGTTCGCCGCTGATAAGTATGAGATTGCCGTGGTCGCTAAAGTGACCGGCATTCCGTGGTTCAACCGCATGGAAGTGGGCGTCAACGAAGCGGCGAAAAAACTCGACGTCAACGCCTACCAGACCGGCCCTTCTACGCCGGATCCGGCCGCGCAGGTCAAGGTGATTGAGGATCTGATCGCCAAGAACGTCAACGCCATCATCGTGGTGCCGAACGACGCCAAGGTGCTGGAGCCGGTGCTGAAAAAAGCGCGCGACAAAGGCATCGTGGTGCTGACCCATGAATCCCCGGACCAGCAGATCGGCCAGTGGGACATCGAGACCATCGACAGCGAGAAATACGCGCAGGCCAACGTCGATGAGCTGGCGAAAGACATGGGCGGCAAAGGCGGCTACGCGGTCTACGTCGGCTCGCTGACCGTGCCGCTGCACAACGCCTGGGCCGATTCCGCCATCAAATACCAGAAAGAAAAATACCCGGACATGTTTGAAGTCACCTCGCGCCTGCCGGTGGCGGAAAGCATCGACAAATCCTACGCCACCACGCTGGATCTGATGAAAACCTATCCGCAGATGAAGGGCATCATCGGCTTCGGCTCGCTCGGCCCGATCGGTGCCGGCCAGGCGGTGGCCAAGAAACGCGCCAAGGACAAGATCGCGGTGGTGGGCATCGCCATGCCGGCGCAGGCCGCCCCTTACCTGATGCGCGGCGACATCAAAAAAGCGCTGCTGTGGGATCCGAAAGACGCCGGCTATGCGCTGGTGACGGTGGCCGACCAGCTGCTGCAGGGCAAGGAAGTGAACAAGGATCTGGCGATCGAGGGCCTTGGCAAGGCTGACGTCGATATGGAACACAAAGTGATTCGGTTTAATAAGATTTTGGAAGTGACCAAAGACAACGCCCAATCGCTTGGATTCTGATTTTTCGCGTAATTTCGCCACACCGGGAAAGTAGTTAAACCCTCGTAGGGGCGCAGCTTGCTGCGCCCAGGGCTTCGGCCGCTACGCAAGCACAGGTTAACGTTATGACAGCCTCCCCCGCATTTATCACCCTGGAGAATATCAGCAAGCGATTCCCAGGCGTGCTGGCATTAGACCAGATCAACCTGACGCTCAATATTGGCGAAGTGCACTGCCTGGCCGGGCAAAACGGCTGCGGCAAAAGCACCATCATTAAAATCATCTCCGGCGTCTATCAGCCGGAAAAAGGCGCCAACATTTCGCTGGAAGGCAAACTCTTCCACGCCCTGACGCCGCAGCTGTCCGGTTATTACGGCATACAGGTGATCTACCAGGACCTGTCGCTGTTCCCCAACCTGACGGTGGCGGAGAACATCGCCATCCACCGTTACCTGCCCGGCGGCCGTTTCTGGGTGCGCAAGCGGGTGATGCGCCAGACGGCGCTCGACGCCATGGCGCGGGTCGGCATACGCATCGATCCCGATAAAAAGGTGGAAAAACTGTCGATCGCCGATCGGCAACTGGTGGCGATTTGCCGCGCCATCGCCGCCGAGGCGCGGTTGGTTATCATGGACGAACCGACCGCCTCGCTGACCCGCCAGGAGGTCGACGGCCTGCTGCGGGTGGTCAACGAGCTGAAGGCGGCCGGCATCTGCGTGGTGTTCGTCAGCCACAGATTGGATGAAGTGATGGAAGTCGCCGATCGCATCAGCGTGATGCGCGATGGCAAGCTGGTGGGCACCTGGCCGGCCAGCGAACTGGACAGCCACGAACTGGCGTTCCTGATGACCGGCCAACGCTTCCACTACAGCCCGCTGCCGCCGCTGCCGCCGGCCGAACAGGCGCCGCTGCTCGAAGTGCGCAACCTCAGCCGCGGCGAGAAATACCGCAACGTCAATCTGGCGCTGCGCGGCGGCGAGATCGTCTCGATCGTCGGCCTGCTCGGCGCCGGCCGCACCGAACTGTGCCTCAGCCTGTTCGGCATGACGCGGCCGGACAGCGGCGAGATCCGCATCGAGGGCCAGGCGGTGCAGCTGCACAACAACCGCGAAGCGGTGCGCCACGGCATCGGCTATGTGTCGGAGGATCGTCTGACGCAGGGGTTGATCATGGAGCAATCGATCTACGACAACACCATCGTCACCGTCTTCGATCGGCTGCATACCTCGCTCGGGCTGCTGGATCACGCCAAAGCGACCGAGCTGGTCAACCGGCTGATCCGCGATCTGAACATCAAGGTGTCCGACAGCGCGCTGCCGGTGAAAACCCTGTCCGGCGGCAACGCCCAGCGCATCGCCATCGCCAAGTGGGTGGCGACCCAGCCGAAGATCCTGATCCTCGACTCGCCCACCGTCGGCGTGGACATCGCCAACAAAGAGGGGATCTACCAGATCGCCCGCGATCTGGCGCAGCTGGGCATGGCGGTGCTGATGATCTGCGACGAGATCCCGGAAGCCTATTACAACAGCCATCGGGTGATGGTGATGCGCAAGGGCGAACTGATCGCCGAATTCGCGCCGCACCAGAGTACCGAACAACAGATCGCCGAGGTGGTGAATGGATAAGTCATTATTGGCCCGCCTGGCCGGGCGGCACGAGTTTTATCTCGGCCTGTTGGTGCTGCTGCTGGCGATCGGCCTGAGCGCCGGCACCGACGAGTTTCTGACGCTCGGCAACCTGACCGACGTCGCCACCAGCTACGCCATTCTCGGCATCCTGGCCTGCGGGCTGTTCGTGGTGCTGATCGCCGGCGGCATCGACATTTCGTTCCCGGCGGTCACCGCCATCGCTCAGTACGTGATGGCCAGCTGGGTGATCCAGCACGGCGGCAGCTTCCCGCTGGCGTTCGCCCTGGCGATTGGCGTTGGCCTGCTGCTCGGGCTGGTGAACGGTTTCCTGGTGTACTGGCTGAAAGTGCCGGCGATCATCATCACCATCGCCACCCTCAACCTGTTCTACGGCCTGCTGGTGTACGCCACCAACGGCACCTGGCTGTACGGCTTTCCGGACTGGTTCATGAACGGCATCAACTGGTTCTCGTTCCAGGGCGCCGACGGTTACGACTACGGCCTGACGCTGCCGCTGCTGTGCCTGCTGGCGACCATCGTCGTCACCGGCGTGCTGATGAACCGCACCCGGCTGGGGCGCCAGATCTACGCTATGGGCGGCAACCGCGACGCGGCGTCGCGCCTGGGGTTGAACCTGCTGCGGCTGCATTTTTGCGTCTACGGCTACATGGGCATTCTGGCCGGCGTCGCGGCGGTGGTGCAGGCGCAGATCACCCAGTCGGTGGCCCCCAACTCGCTGCTCGGCTTCGAGCTGACGGTATTGGCGGCGGTGGTGTTGGGCGGCACCAGCATGAGCGGCGGCCGCGGCTCGTTGACCGGTACCCTGCTCGGCGTGGTGCTGCTGGCCTTCCTGCAAAACGGGCTGACGCTGCTCAGCGTCTCGGCCTATTGGCACCAGGTATTCAGCGGCGCGATCATTTTGATCAGCATCAGCACCACTGCCTGGAACGAAAAACGCAAGCTGCTCAAGGAGATCTGACATGACGCAGTTAACTCGGTTGATCCCAAACGATCGGATCATTCGCCTGCAGGGCGCGATCATCATCGCGGTGGCGCTGCTGTTCGCCGGGCTGCTCGGATCGCGCTTCTTCAGCCTCGGCAACTTCCAGTCGATCGCCTCGCAGCTGCCGATCCTCGGCCTGCTGGCGCTCGGCATGGGCATCACCATGCTGACCGGCGGCATCAACCTGTCGATCATCGCCGGCGCCAACGCCTGTTCGCTGGTGATGGCGGCAATCATCGTCAGCCACCCCGACCAGCCGCTGTTCCTGGCGCTGGCGCTGGTGGCCGGCCTGCTGGTGGCGGTGGCGATCGGCGCGCTCAACGGCGCGCTGGTGGCCTGGATCGGCGTCTCGCCGATCCTCGCCTCGCTCGGCACCATGACCCTGATCACCGGCCTGAATATTCTGCTGTCCAACGGCGCGGTGATCTCCGGCTTCCCGGCGGCGATTCAATTTCTCGGCAACGGCGCCGTGCTCGGCGTGCCGGTGGCGCTGATCCTGTTCCTGCTGGTGGCGGCCGGGCTGTGGCTGCTGCTGGAGCACACCACGCTGGGGCGCAGCCTGTACCTGATCGGCTCCAACGAGCAGGCCACCCGCTTCAGCGGCGTGAACACCGCGCGGGTGCAGGTAGCGGTGTATATCCTGTCGGCGCTGCTCGGCTGGGGCGCCGCGCTGCTGATGATGGCCAAGTTCAACTCGGCCAAGGCCGGCTACGGCGAATCTTATCTGCTGGTGACCATTCTGGCCTCGGTGCTGGGCGGCATTAACCCGGACGGTGGCTTCGGCCGTATTCTGGGGCTGGTGCTGGCGCTGATCGTGCTGCAAATGTTGGAAAGCGGCCTCAATTTGCTGGGGGTTAGCAGCTACCTGACCATGGCCCTGTGGGGCGGCGTGCTGATCCTGTTTATCGCGTTACAGAATCGAAAAGCCTGAGGAGAAAATAATGGCGAGCTATTTTATTGGCGTAGATGTGGGCACCGGAAGCGCGCGCGCGGGCGTATTCGATCTCAATGGCCGCATGGTCGGCCAGGCCAGCCGGGCCATCGATCTGTACCGGCCGAAGGCGGATTTCGTCGAGCAGTCGTCGGATAACATCTGGCAGGCGGTGTGCAATGCGGTGCGCGACGCGGTCAACCAGGCCGACATCAACCCGATCCAGGTCAAGGGGTTGGGCTTCGACGCCACCTGTTCGCTGGTGGTGCTGGATAAAGAGGGCAAGCCGCTGACCGTCAGCCCCTCCGGCCGCACCGAACAGAACATCATCGTGTGGATGGATCACCGGGCGATCGCCCAGGCCGAGCGCATCAACGCCACCAAACACCGGGTGCTGGACTTCGTCGGCGGCATTATCTCGCCGGAGATGCAGACGCCGAAACTGCTGTGGCTGAAACAGCACATGCCCACCACCTGGGCCAACGCCGGCTACCTGTTCGATCTGCCGGACTTCCTCACCTGGCGCGCCACCCAGGATGCCACCCGCTCGCTGTGTTCGACGGTATGCAAGTGGACCTATCTCGGCCACGAACAGCGCTGGGACAAGAGCTACTTCCAGCAGATCGGGCTGGAAGACGTGCTGGAACATGACGCGGCCAAGATCGGCAGCGACGTCAAAATGATGGGCGAGCCGCTGGGCCACGGCCTGACCCAGCGCGCCGCCGGCGAGATGGGGCTGATCGCCGGCACGGCGGTGAGCGTGTCGATCATCGACGCCCACGCCGGCACCCTCGGCACGCTGGGCGCCACCGGCGTCTCCGGCGAGGTGGCCGACTTCAATCGCCGCGTCGCGCTGATCGGCGGCACCTCCACCGGCCATATGGCGATGTCGCGCACCGCGCGCTTTATCGGCGGCGTCTGGGGGCCGTATTACTCGGCGATCCTGCCGGAATACTGGCTGAACGAAGGCGGCCAGTCCGCCACCGGCGCGCTGATCGACCACGTCATCCAGTCGCACCCGTGCTACCCGGAGCTACTGACGCAGGCGAAAACTCAGGGGCAGACCATCTATGAGGTGTTGAACGCCATTCTGCGCCGCATGGCCGGCGAGCCGGAGAATATCGCCTTCCTGACGCAGGACATTCATATGCTGCCGTACTTCCACGGCAACCGCTCGCCGCGCGCCAACCCGACGCTGACCGGCATCCTGACCGGGCTGAAGCTGTCGCGCACGCCGGAGGACATGGCGCTGCACTACCTGGCCACCATTCAGGCCATCGCGCTCGGCACCCGCCACATCATCGAAACCATGAACCACAGCGGCTACAGCATCGACACCATTATGGCCAGCGGCGGCGGCACCAAGAACCCGATCTTCGTGCAGGAGCACGCCAACGCCACCGGCTGCGCCATGCTGCTGCCGGAGGAGAGCGAAGCGATGCTGCTCGGCGGCGCGATGATGGGCACCGTGGCGGCGGGCGTGTTCGACACCCTGCCGGAGGCGATGAGCGCCATGAGCCGCATCGGCAAGACGGTCACGCCGCAGACCAACCAGATAAAAAGCTACTACGACCGCAAATACCGGGTATTCCACGAGCTGTACAACGACCACATGAAATACCGCCGGTTGATGCAGGAGGAGGCGTGATGCAGCAGGAATGGCGGCAGGCGGTGCAGGGTTGGCAAACCTACAGTCAGGAGCTGGCGCAGCTGGGCGAGCGCCTCGACGCGCGCACCTGGCAGCGGCTGTTGACGCTGCTGGCCGACTGCCGCGGTAAAATCGCCGTCACCGGCGTCGGCACCTCGGGGATTGCGGCGCGCAAGATAGCCCACATGCTGGCCTGCGTGGAACGGCCGGCGGTCTACCTCGACGCCACCGGCGCGGCGCACGGCGATCTGGGTTTTCTGCGCGCCGACGATCTGCTGATCCTGATCTCGCGCGGCGGCAATTCCGACGAGCTGACCCGCCTGCTGCCGACGCTGCAGGCCAAGGGCGTGACGCTGATCGCGGTGACGGAAAACCCGCATTCCGCCATCGCACAGGCGGCGCAGTTGACGATCGCCACCGGGGTGCAAAAGGAGATAGATCCGCTGAACATGCTGGCCACCACCTCAATTGTGCTGGTGCTGGCGATCTTCGACGCCGCCTGCGCCTGCCTGATGGCGCGCAGCGGTTACGACAAGGACGCCTTGCTGGCGGTGCATCCGGGCGGCGGCGTGGGGAAAAGCTTGCGGGAGGAAAACTGAGGGCCCGACACGGCGGGCCCGGCAGACATTACAGCGGCATGTAGATATCGAAACGGTGGCTTTTGGTCAGCGTGGCGGCGTGCGCCGGCACGTCGGCCAGCGGCGGCGCGTAGTCCGGGCGCTTCACCACCACGCGCTTGGTCGCCAAACGGCGCGCCGGCTCCAGCAGGCCGTCGGCGTCATCGTCGCTGCCCACCAGCGATTGAAACACCCGCATCTCTTTCTTCACCAGCGCGCTTTTTTGCTTGTGCGGGAACATCGGATCGAGATACACCACTTCGGGGCGCGGGCTGAGATCCGCCAGCGCCGTCAGGCTGGAGGCGTGCAGCAGCGTCAGGCGCTCGCGCAGCCACGGGCCGATTTCCGCATCCTGATAGCCGCGCTGCAGGCCGTCGTCCAGCAACGCCGCCACCACCGGATTGCGCTCCAGCATCCGCACCCGACAGCCCAGCGCCGCCAGCACGAAGGCGTCGCGCCCCAGCCCGGCGGTAGCGTCCACCACGTCCGGCAGATAGCTGCCCTTGATGCCGACCGCTTTGGCCACCGCCTCGCCGCGGCCGCCGCCGAAGCGGCGCCGGTGCGCCATGGTGCCGGTGACGAAATCGACGTAGATTCCGCCGAGCTTCGGCTCGTCGCGCTTGCGCAGCTCCAGCCGCTGCGGGGTCAGTACCAGCGCCATCGGCGCGTCGTCGTCGGACGTCAGCCGCCAGCGCTGCGCCAAAACAGACAAGGCGCCGGGATCGGCGCCTGCTTCACACAATAAACACACGCTCACGTGTCGGGTTATCCTTTAATGCCGTAATGGCGCAGCATAGCATCCAGCTGCGGCTCGCGGCCACGGAAGCGTTTGAACAGCGCCATCGGCTCTTCCGAACCGCCGCGCGACAGGATGTTGTCGAGGAAGGATTTGCCGGTTTCGGCGTTGAAAATCCCTTCTTCTTCGAAGCGCGAGTAGGCGTCGGCCGACAGCACTTCCGCCCACAGGTAGCTGTAGTAACCCGCCGCATAGCCGCCGGCAAAGATGTGGCTGAAGGCGTGCGGGAAGCGGCCCCAGCTTGGCGAAGGCACCACCGCCACCATTTTCTTCACTTCCGCCAGCGTCGGCAGGATCTGCGCCCCTTTTTCCGGGCTGTATTCGAAGTGCATGCGGAAATCGAACAGGCCGAACTCCAGCTGGCGCAGGATGAACAGCGCCGCCTGGTAATTCTTGGCCGCCAGCAGCTTGTCGAGCATGGCCTTCGGCAGCGGCTCGCCGCTCTGGTAATGGCCCGAGATAAACGCCAGCGCTTCCGGCTCCCAGCACCAGTTTTCCATAAACTGGCTCGGCAGCTCGACCGCATCCCACGGCACCCCGTTGATGCCGGAGACGCCGGCGGTATCGATCTGCGTCAGCATGTGGTGCAAACCGTGGCCGAACTCGTGGAACAGCGTGGTCACTTCGTTATGGGTGAACAGCGCCGGCTGGTCGCCCAGCGGGCGGTTGAAATTGCAGGTCAGGTAAGCGACCGGCTTTTGCAGCGTGCCGTCAGCCTTGCGCAGGCTGCCGACGCAGTCGTCCATCCAGGCGCCGCCGCGTTTGTTTTCGCGGGCGTACAAATCGAGATAGAAGCTGCCGCGCAGCTCGCCGTCGGCGGCGAACAGATCGAAGAAGCGCACGTCCGGATGCCAGGTCTCCACGTCTTTACGCTCTTTGGCGGTGATGCCGTAGATGCGTTTCACCACTTCGAACAGCCCTTCCACCACCCGCTGTTCCGGGAAGTACGGGCGCAGCTGCTCGTCGCTGATGGAGAACAGGTGCTGCTTCTGTTTTTCGCCGTAATAGGTGATGTCCCAGGCTTCGAGCTCGTCCACGTCATAGTGCTGTTTGGCGAAGGCGCGCAGCTGCGCCAGCTCTTGCTCGGCCTGCGGGCGGGCGCGCTTGGCCAGATCGCTCAGGAAGCCGATCACCTGCTCCGGGCTTTCCGCCATTTTGGTCGCCAGCGACTTGTCGGCGTAGGTGTCGAAGCCCAGCAGCTGAGCCAGCTCGTGGCGCAGCGCCAGCGTTTCCGCCATCACTTCGCTGTTGTCCCATTTGCCGGCGTTCGGCCCCTGATCGGAGGCGCGGGTGGCGAAGGCGCGGTACATCTCTTCGCGCAGCGCGCGGTTGTCGGCGTAGGTCAACACCGGCAGGTAGCTCGGCATGTCCAGCGTCAGCAGCCAACCGTCCTGCTCTTTGGCCTGCGCCATCGCCTGTGCCTGCGCCAGGGCGCTCTCCGGCAGGCCGCTCAGCTCGGCTTCGTCGGTAATCAGTTTGCTCCAGCCCATGGTGGCGTCGAGCACGTTGTTGCTGTAGGTGGAACCCAGTTCGGACAGGCGCGCGACGATCTCGCCGTAGCGCTGCTGTTTATCCGCCGACAGGCCGATGCCCGACAGTTCGAAATCGCGCAGCGCGTTGTCCACCGCCTTGCGCTGCGGCACGCTCAGCGCCTCGAACGCCGCGCCCTCTTTCAGGCTGCGGTAGGCCTGATACAGCCCTTCGTGCTGGCCGACCCAGGTGCCGTATTCGGACAGCAGCGGCAGCGCTTGCTCATAGGCGGCGCGCAGCTCCGGGCTGTTTTTCACCGAGTTCAGGTGCCCGATCGGCGACCAGATGCGCGACAGCCGATCGTCCGACTCCGCCAGCGGCTGACACAGATTGTCCCAGGTGAACGGCCCCGGCTGCGCGACCACGCGCTCTACCGCGGCACGGCAGTCCGCCAGCGCGGATTGCACCGCAGGCACGATATCTTCAGGGCGGATCGCCGAGAACGGCGGCAGGGAAAACGGGGTCAGCAACGGATTTGTCATAGGGCAGTCCTGATTAGCGTTGGGGCCCGCCGTGGGGCGAGCCTTAAAATGCGTATGAATCTCTAACATGGAGCCAGACAACAGGAAAATCAATGCCCGGCGTTGATCGTTGGTGCCTTAAACGGCGCTTTGGCGGATGCGGGCGGCCAGCGCCGCCAGCTGCTCGTCGTCGGCGCGCGCGGCGTCGTGGGAGGAGATATAGCCCTCGTAACGCGCGAAAAACTTCGGCGAGGTCGATTCGATCGGCCGCCACTGCTCCAGCGACGCGGTGCCGTGCAGCGGGATCAGTTTGGCGTGCACGTGGTCGACGCCGTAACCTTCGAACACCATGCCGCAGCGGCCGACGTCGTCGAACGCGCGGTCCAGCTGCTTCGCCACCCGCTTGGTCGCCAGCATCAACGCGCTCAATACCTCGTCCGGCAGGTCAAAGGCATAGCTCGGGTGGTGCGCCTTGGGGATCACCACGCTGAAACCGTCGGTGTTGGGAAAGATGGACAGGAATGCCAGATGGTCGTCGTCTTCCCAGATTTTATGGCACGGCGCCTTGCCCGCCACGATGTCGCAAAAAATGCAGCTCATCCTTTCTCCTTGTGATTCACAGCGTTTCAACCCATTCGAACGCTTCGAACACCGGCCGCCAGAACGCCCGTTTGCTCATCGTCCTGTCCCTTTCTGTGAACGTCTGCAGCAACGGAGTCCGGTTTTTCCCGGCCAGACAGTTTATACTGTGCAGATTATAAGCCTTATTGCATTGAATGCTCCGCCTGCGGAGCACAAGGAACCGCCACCCGTCATGTTAAGTTATCGCCACAGTTTCCACGCCGGCAACCACGCCGACGTGCTCAAGCACACCGTTCAGAGCCTGATCATCGAGTCGCTGAAGGAAAAAGAGAAGCCGTTCCTGTATCTGGATACCCACTCGGGCGCGGGCCGTTATCAGCTCAGCGGCGAACACGCCGAGCGCACCGGCGAATACTTGGAAGGCATCGGCCTGCTGTGGCAGCGCGACGATCTGCCGGAAGAGCTGGCGGCCTACATGAGCGTGGTGCACAACTTCAACCGTTCCGGCACGCTGCGCTACTACCCCGGTTCGCCGCTGATCGCCCGCCAGCTGCTGCGCCCGCAGGACAAAATTCACCTGACCGAGCTGCACCCGAGCGACTACCCGCTGCTGCGCAGCGAGTTCCAGAAAGACGAGCGCGCCAAAGTGCAGCGCGCCGACGGCTATCAGCAGCTGAAATCCCAGCTGCCGCCCCTGTCGCGCCGCGGCCTGATCCTGATGGACCCGCCGTATGAAATGAAGACCGATTACCAGGACGTGGTCAAAGGCATTCAGGAAGGCTACAAGCGTTTCGCCACCGGCACCTACGCGCTGTGGTACCCGGTGGTGATGCGCCAGCAGATCAAACGCATGCTGCGCGATCTGGAAGCCACCGGCATTCGCCGCATTCTGCAGATCGAACTGGCGGTGAAACCCGACAGCGATCAGCGCGGCATGACCGCCTCCGGCATGATCGTCATCAACCCGCCGTGGAAACTGGAACAGCAGATGAAAAACGTGCTGCCGTGGCTGCACAAGGTGCTGGTGCCGTCGGGCATCGGCCACCATCTGGTGAACTGGGTGGTACCGGAATAATCCCCGGCAGGGCGCGGTTCGCCGCGCCCTGCGTCCACCTATCGCAGCCATCGACGCAATCTTTGCGACAAACCCCGGTCAGGCGTTAAACTCTTACCCTCTTCAAATTCACAACTCATGGAAATCCCAGATGACGAAACATTACGATTATCTAGCAATTGGCGGCGGCAGCGGCGGTATCGCATCGATCAACCGGGCAGCCATGTACGGCCAAAAGTGTGCGCTGATTGAAGCCAAAGAGCTGGGCGGCACCTGTGTAAACGTGGGTTGTGTACCGAAAAAAGTCATGTGGCACGCGGCGCAGATCGCCGAGGCCATCCATCAGTACGGCCCGGACTACGGCTTCGACACCACCGTCAACGCCTTCGACTGGAAGAAGCTGGTCGCCAACCGCACCGCCTATATCGACCGTATCCACAACTCCTACGACAACGTGCTGGGCAAGAACAAGGTCGACGTGATCAAAGGCTTCGCGCGCTTCGTGGATGCGCACACCGTGGAAGTGAACGGCGAGCTCATCACCGCCGACCACATCCTGATCGCCACCGGCGGCCGCCCGAGCCACCCGGCTATTCCGGGTGCGGAATACGGCATCGACTCCGACGGCTTCTTTGAGCTGGACGCTATGCCGAAGCGCGTCGCCGTAGTCGGCGCCGGCTATATCGCCGTGGAGATCGCCGGCGTGCTGAACGCGCTGGGCGCGGAAACGCACCTGTTCGTGCGCAAGCACGCGCCGCTGCGCAGCTTCGATCCGATGATCGTCGAAACCCTGGTGGAAGTGATGAACACCGAAGGACCGAGCCTGCATACCGAATCGGTGCCGAAAGCGATCGTCAAGAACGCCGACGGCAGCCTGACGCTGCAGCTGGAAAACGGCAAGGCATTCACCGTCGACTGTCTGATCTGGGCCATCGGCCGCGAACCGGCGACCGACAACCTGAACCTCGGCGTTACCGGGGTGAAGACCAACGAGCAAGGCTACATTGACGTCGATAAGTTCCAGAACACCAACGTCAAAGGCATCTACGCGGTGGGCGACAACACCGGCGCGGTAGAGCTGACCCCGGTCGCCGTGGCCGCCGGCCGCCGCCTGTCCGAGCGCCTGTTCAACAACAAGCCGGATGAGCACCTGGATTACAGCAACATCGCCACCGTGGTGTTCAGCCACCCGCCGATCGGCACCGTCGGCCTGACCGAGCCGGAAGCCATCGAGAAGTTCGGCGCAGACAACGTGAAGGTGTACAAATCCTCCTTCACCGCCATGTACAGCGCCGTGACGCAGCACCGCCAGCCGTGCCGCATGAAGCTGGTGTGCGCGGGTAAAGAAGAGAAGATCGTCGGCCTGCACGGCATCGGCTTCGGCATGGATGAAATCCTGCAGGGCTTCGCCGTGGCGGTGAAGATGGGCGCCACCAAGAAGGACTTCGACAACACCGTGGCGATCCACCCGACCGCGGCGGAAGAGTTCGTTACCATGCGCTGAGGCGCAGCCTCGCCGAGTTCCGGCGTATAACAGGCCAGGCGCGAAAGCGTCTGGCTTTTTTATTTATCTCGTTCGCCTCACGGCGCCCGGCGGTAGTGATCGCGAAGAAACACCGGCAAATCGTTCGCCGGCGAAGCGAAGGGCACCTGATAGAGCATATCGCCGACAAAACCGCGATGATAGGTCGCGTGGTTGACGACATGCAGCACGATTTCCTGGCGCGTCATGCGACCTTCCCCCCCGCCGACGAATTCGAACTGCACCACCTGCGCCAGCGCCTCGGACGACCAGTTATCCACCTGTTCGATATACCAGTGGTCCATTTCCTCCACCGCACACCGCAGAGCGTCAAGCGCAGGCGTTTGCTCGGTGTTGCGCGCGAGGTAGCCATGTTTTCGACCTTGCAGGTGGTGCCTGAAGATATCGTCCACCACATAGACATGATTCAAGGTATGCACCATATTGCCAAAACGGGTCGGCCGCGGCCGCAAGGCTTCACCGGCCGGCAAAGACATCACGGTGTCAAAGGTCAGCGCATTCGCCCACGCTTTGTAACGTACCAGCATTTTCAACGTATCGATGACCGTCGTCGGCTGAGTGATATCAGCTTCGACGGGGGTATCGTTTTGTGGCATCGCAAACATACTGTTCACTCCTTATCATCGGATGAAAATCGATATTCCGTTCAGCCGCACACAGTGCGGCGACGCGTTCTACGCCGTGCCAATCCCTTGCAACCGCCCTTCGACCTGAATGCGCGTATTGCCGCCCACCCAAATCCGGCCACCCTCGTCGCGGGTGATATGCACGTGCCCGTTGCGCCCACGACAGCGGCCCTGAGCGGCAATATATCCGCCGCTGACCACGCCGCTTGCGAACAACCACTGGGCCAGGGAGGCATTGAGACTGCCGGTGACCGGATCTTCGACGATAGCGCCAAGATGATCGCTCAAAAAAGCGCGCACTTCGAAGGCTGCGTCACCCTCGGCATGTGGGCCGACGACGCCAATGTCCACTCTGCGCGGCCAGCTTCTCGCCGGCGTCAGGGAAAGTACCCGCTCGGCGCTGGCCAGCCGGATCCCCAGCCACCCCGGGCCATTATCGATCCAGGCGGCATCGAGCACCTCATCAGACGCGATCCCCAAAAACCGCAACGCGTCGGCCAACGTCTCTCCTGACGGCGCCCCGGAACGAATCAACGGTGGCGCGGCAAAACACAACCGCCCTCCCTCGCGACGAATGCTCACCAATCCTGCTCCGCACTCCTGGATGATCTCCGTCTCGTTGCTGGGCGCCCCTCCCAGAGCGAGCCAGGCATGGCAGCTGCCCAACGTCGGGTGCCCGGCAAACGGCATTTCACGATCCAGCGTGAATATTCGCACCCGGTAATCCGCCTGCGGGTGCGTCGGCGGCAGTAAAAAGGCCGTCTCCGACAGGTTGAACCAACGCGTCAAGCGCTGCATGTCCTCCGTCGACAACGCTCCGGCGCCCGCGATCACCGCCAACGGATTGCCGGCGAGTGGCCCGGCGCCAAAGACATCCACCATCTGCATGCCAAAAACCATCGCCTCTCTCCTCAGGTTAACGCCGGGCGTGCATGATTACCCCCGCGATATCAACAGCTCCAGGCCCACGCAAGCGAACAGCAGCGCAAGCATTCCTTCAATCCAGCGCCTCACCCGGGTATAAAACGCGATCATCGGCGCCGTTGAGAACAGCAGGGCATACCCCCCGAAAATCGTCACGCCGAGCAACGCACAACCGCCGATAATCGCCGGTAAAACGCCTTCAGGCGCCCCTTGTCGCAAACCCAGCGACATGATCGCCATCCAGGACATGATGGCCTTGGGATTACCGAGATGCATCAGCACGCCCTGCCGATACAACTTCCGATAAGATCGCCCGCCATCCCCTGCCGCTATCCCTGTCGAGACGGGAGACGCCCGTAATGCGGATTGGCCGGCGCGCAGCGCCAGATACAGCATATACACGCCGCCGACGATTTTGATGGCCCACAGCGCCTGCGCATACGTGGCCAGCACGGCGGAAAGGCCGGTCGCGGCCAACAGTGCCCAGCACAGCGATCCGGTCACCACCCCGGCAGCCAGCGCCAGTGCGGGTGAGCGGCCGTCACGCATCGCCACGCCCATGATCGCCATGTTGCTGGGGCCCGGACTGGCGGTTGCGAGAAGATATGCGCCATAAACCAACGCAAGCTGACTGACATTCATGGAAAAACTCCGCTGACCCGCCTTGCGGCCGAGACGTTGTTGAAAACTCAGGGACTCTTCACCAACATAGTATGTGTTACACTTTTCACCTATTTAAATAGTGTCACGTGACACTATTCATTTTTCGGAGCATCACCATGCGGCTTCAATCGCCCTGGCAACCTCGCCTGGCCAATGCGGAAGTCACCACCGTCGAGCGGCTGGTGTTGGCGTTAGGCGACGACATTATCGAGGGTAAATTGCAGGGTGGCGATCGTCTGCCGGCTCACCGTACGCTCGCCTGGCAATTAGAGATCGGTCTGGGCACGGTGACCAAAGCCTATGCCATCCTGGAACGACGCGGGTTGGTACGCAGCGTGAAAGGCCGCGGGATGTTCGTGGCGATTCGCCACGCCCGTGAAAAACGCGAAATCGATCTTTCGTCCAATGCGCCGCCGGCGGTGCTGACCGATCGTTTGCTGGCGCGCACGCTGGCCAGCATTGCGCGGAAAATGGATGCGGATCATCTGAACCTCTATTCCCCTCCGACCGGGCATCTGGAGCACCGACGTTTGTTGGCCCGCTGGCTCGAAAACGTCGGCGTCACGATCGAACCGTCGAATCTGGCGCTGACCAGCAATGCCCGTCAGGCGATTTCACTGGCTTTTGACCTGGCCTGCGGGCCACGCGGGACGATACTGACGGAGAGAATCAGCTATCCCGGTGCGATCGCGCTGGCCCGGCGCAAAGGCCATTGCTTGATCGGTATCGATATCGATGCGCAAGGCATGGTGCCGCAAGCGCTGTCTCGCGCGCTCGAGCGTGTCTCCTGCGGCCATACTGCGGTCTATCTGACACCGACGCTGCATAACCCGACAACGGCCACCATGAGCGCCGAGCGCAGGCAGACTATCGTCGAGATATGCCGGCAGGCGAATGTCTGGATCATCGAGGATGGCGTGTATGCCTTGGGGCATTCAGCAACGCCTGCGCTCGCGACATTGGCACCCGAGCGGGTGTTCCATGTCAATGGCCTGTCGAAAACGCTCGGCCCGGGGTTGCGGATCGGTATGCTGACTCTGCCGCCCGGCATGCAAAACGCGGCGGAAGAAGCCTTGCAAGATATTCCCTTCGCGCCTTCGCCACTGTCTTGCGCAGTGGTGGGGGAGTGGCTGTCCAGCGGCGCGGTCGAGGCGATACCGCAAGCGTTGCGCCATGAGGCTCAGCGCAGAGTGCATCTGGCCACCTCGATATTCGACGCCGGCGAATGCGTATCGCATCCCGACGCTTATCATGTCTGGCTGCCGATGCCGCGCGAAACCGCTGAGTCTGTGGCCGCCGCCGCCGCATTGGCCAACGTAAAAGTGACGCCGCCGGACGCCGTGATGGTGGACCGCGACGAACGGGCAACGGGCATTCGCCTATGCCTGGGTTCCCCTTCGCTGGACGAGCTAACGGCAGGCCTGACGCAGCTGGCGCAGCTGTTGAAAGCACATCGGAACGGCTGACAAACGGAAGGGAAAGGTTACGCGCACGGGTCGACCGGTTCAGGCCTGTTCTTTTTGTGCGGTTTACTATTCCCTTCGCGCCCGCCTGCTTTTTCTGCCATTATTCTGCCTGATAAATTAGCGGGACTGATACAACCTCCCCGCGCCTCTGGAGAACACCGATGCTGTTCAAACTATGCAAAACCCTTGCGATGGCCTGCGTGGCCCTGATTATCGCCCAGAGCAGCGCGCTCAGCTTTACCCTGGAAGTGGCGGGCAAGATCGACAACGTGACCGACCCGGTCAACAAAAGCTATCTGTTCACCGATAAGCAGCTGTTGGCGATGCCGGTGCGCAGCATCACCACCTCCACTTCCTGGACGCCGCAGAGAAAATTTGAAGGGATTTCGGTGGCCGATATCCTGGAGCGCGTCGGCGCCAAGGGCGAGACGCTGACCTTCTATGCGCTGAACGACTATTACATCGACGTGCCGCTGTCCGACGTCAAAAAGTACAACATGATCCTGGCCTACAAGATGGACGGGGAGATGCTGAAGCTCAGAAACTTCGGCCCGCTGTTCCTGGTTTACCCGCGCGACGCCGCCGGGCCTGAACTGAACTCGCCGTTGTACAACTCGCGCTTTATCTGGCAAGTGGACAGGATCGTGATCAAATGAAGCTGACGACCTTTAAGAACGGCAGCAGGCTGGCGATCCCGGCCATTTTCGCCGCGCTGTTTTTAGTGGCTTCGACCGTCACGCTCTATTACTACAGCGCCACCCTGTCGAAGAAAGGGCTGTATGCCATCGCCGGCACGCAGGAGAACTACTCCTGGTCAATCGCCAAGTTCTCCATCAAGCTGGCGGAGTTCGACACGCTGGTCGAGCAGCAAAGCCACGCCGCGCAGGTGGACAACGACAACCTGCGGCTGCGGTTCGAAATCCTCTATTCGCGTTTTTACGTGCTGGAAACCGTCTCCGAATCGACCCAGCCGCTGTACGCCGAGCCGGGCTACCCGGAAGTGGTCAAACAGATGCGCCTGCAGATGGATCGCATCGATAAGCTGCTGAGCAGTCGGAAAATCGACTTCGGCCAGGTTTCCGCGGCCATGAGGGCCATCAAGCCTTACGCCATCGAAATGGCCAACCTGACCGACCACGCCGAGGTGAAGCAGCGCACCGCCGCCTATGAGGATTACATCGAGAAACGGCACATTATTTTCTATGGGCTGGTGATCGTCATGTTCTCGGTGATCGCACTGATCGCCATCACCCTGATCGTGTTCCGTCAGCAGCGGCTGACCATTCGCCAGCAGGCCAAGGCCATCGAGGCGGAGAAAGCGACGCGCACCAAAAACGCCTTCCTCGGTGCCATCGGCCACGAGCTGCGCACCTCATTGCAGAGCGTGATGTCGGCCATCGACGTGCTGGTGAATACCCGGGTGTCGGCTGAGCACGCGGACACCTTTCAGCGGCTGGAGACCGCCGCGCAGCAAATCGAAAGCCAGATGAAAGATCTGACCGACTATGCGCACCTCGACAGCGGCATGATGGAATTGCGCATCGTGCCGTTCGACGCGCAGAAGCTGATCGCGGAGACCGCCAACGAAATCGCCACCCTGACCCGCAAAGAGCAGGTCAAACTGAGCTGTGAAGTGGAATGCAGCCACCTGCTGGTGCACTCCGATCCGCTGCGCATCCGGCAGATTATCGTCAACCTGCTGACCAACGCCTACAAGTACACCGAAAGCGGCAGCATTACGCTGCACAGCTGCCTGCGCCGCCAGCCGGGCGGCAGTTCGTTGATTATCGAAGTGACCGACACCGGCATCGGTATCGAAAAAGACCAGCTCGATCAGATCTTCAAACCCTTTACCCAGCTGGATCAGTCGCATACCAAGCAGTATGCCGGCGTCGGGATGGGGCTGGCGATCGTGCACGGCCTGGTGACATTGCTCGACGGCACCATCACGGTGTACAGCGAAATCAAGAAGGGCAGCACCTTTATCGTCAGCATTCCGGTGCAGATCAGTGAAGACGAACGCGCCGACGCGCCCGCCGCCGCCAATGCCTCTCTGCAGCAGAAGCCGCAGCAGGTGCTGGTGGTGGATGACAACAAGTCGGTGGGTGACGCCTTTGCGGCGCTATTGGACAAGCTGGGCTACCAGCACGAACTGTGCGACTCGCCGGAGCGCGCGCTGCAGAAGCTGCTCAGACGCCCTTACGACGCGCTGTTGCTGGATCTGCAGATGCCGGGCATCGACGGCGCCGCCCTGGCCAGGCAGCTGCGCAACCGCCGCGGCCCCAACCGCCATGTGCCGATCATCGGCATCAGCGCCTACACGCCGGAGCAGCTGACGGCGGATCAGCGCGCCCTGTTCGATAACTACCTGATGAAGCCGGTTCGGCTGGATGCGCTGTCAAACGCACTGGCCGAGGTGTTCCCCGCTAAAGATTAAAACAGCGTTGCAGTGCGGCTTCGATCACATGGAGCCGCACCGGCTTTTCATAAGGGCCGAGCACATCGTACTCGCGCATCGCCTGAGCGATTTCCGACTCGCGTCGGTCGGTGCCCAGTTCGCCGGTCAGCACCAGTACCGGCGCGTCCGGGTTGTCGGAGGCGCGAATGGTGGCGATACAGCGATCCGCCGTTTCCTCACCGATCAGCCAGTCCACCACGTAGCCGTCGAACAGGCTTTGCTGCAATGCCTGACAGAAACTGTCGACGTCGTAAAACGCCACCGCGTTGAAGCCGCAGCCGCCGAGATACTTGGCCAGCTCATCGGCCGCCTGATGCGAATCGTCCAATACCGCGATGCTCAGCCGCTCGTCGTCGCCGAAGCCGGGCCGGATTTCGATCAGATCGACGCCGTAACGCGGGCCTGCCGGTGCCTCATCGGCGCGATAGATACGCCACTGCCCTTCCACGCGCAGCGCCACAAATTCCGCCGGCCGCCCGGCAGGAAGCTCATCGCCAATGTGCCCGACGCAAGGCATCGCCACCCCCGCCACGAAAAAGATGGCATCGCGCGCCATGTTTGGCTCGGTGGTCTCGTGTTCGGCGCTCAAATCGGCGATCGCCGCCGGCGTTTCTCCCAACGCGGCCGCGACGCTGTTGATCTGTTCCAGCGTCCAGGGGCTTTGCCCTTTCAGTTTGCGGTGCGCATGTGAAAAACTCAGATCCAAGATGCGGCTGAGCTCGCGGGCATGCTGACGTTTTCCAATCCCGTAATGTAAAAACAGCTCCCTGACCCGATTGGCAATCGACTGTGAATCGAATTTTTGGTGATTGTTATCCATTTGTTCCTTCGATTTTTTTTACTGATTTATCAGTCGTTTTGATTATTTCCGCTGAAAAAGCCACATCTAAAACTGGCATCTCATGCAATTATGCGTTAAAAACGTTGCTTGACATACCATGTTGCATCGTCAAACATGGTATCAAAAGAGACATACAGCAATACACTATAAAAAATAACACCAGCACGTTTTTTAATAATAACCATAGTAACACCAGGGAAAATTTGTTCCGTTGCCGCTACTGAGACGATGAGCACATCGCTCGGACTGCGCAAATCAAACGGGGCTTGAGCCTTTAGCGCTAATCTGTTTTACCCACTTTTAAGCCGGGATCCGTCAGGATCCCGGTTTTTTATTGCCCTGGCGCCGCGCCATCATACGGACTCACCCCGGAGCCGCAAATAAAAACGGAGCCGGCATGCCGGCTCCGTGGTCATTGCGATGATCGCTGAACGTCAGAAGCGCCAGGTAAAACCGGCGTTGACGCTGTTGTCCTGATGGTTCTGCGACAGCAGCCCGCCGTAGCCCAGCGACAGCGTGGCGTTTTCGTTCACCGCCACTTCCGCCCCCGCCTTCAGCACCATGCCGTCGCGCGAGACCGGTACGCTGTCCACCACGAACGGCGCGTTGCCGCCGTTGAACCGCAGCCCGGTACCTCGTTCCAGCCCGCCGTACTGATGTTGCCACCCCAGCTCACTGCGCAGCGCCACCGTCGTGCCCGGGGTCACCTGCCAGGCGGTGTCCGCGCGCAGGCCCAGCGTCGACACCGTCGCGTCCGTGTGCTGCTTGTCGCCGCGCAATGCCGCCGCGCCGCCGCTTTCCGCGATGCCGTTGTTCTCGAAGTTCACGTACGCCAGGTTCACAAACGGCTCCAGATTCAGCCACTCACCCTGCACGCTGTAGCCCGCTTCCGCGAACAGCTGCTCGGTGCGCGCGCTGTACTTCGCCGTGTCGCGGTCCGACTGCATCCCGTAGTTCACCGACCGCTTGG